>CAZOVW010000021.1:0-17649 GCA_964583545.1 uncultured Dehalococcoidales bacterium
CCCTGGAGCGCGCCATCGCCGAGCAGGGGCTATATCCCGCCGTTGACCCCCTGGCCTCCACCTCTCGCATCCTTGACCGGCGGATCGTTGGCGAGGAGCATTACAGCGTGGCGCGCGGGGTGCAGCGGGTGCTTCAGCGCTACAAAGACCTCCAGGACATCATTGCCATATTGGGCATTGAGGAGCTTTCCGAGGAGGACAAGCTCACCGTAGCACGCGCCCGCAAGATGCAGCGCTTCCTCTCTCAGCCGATGTTCGTTGCCGAGGCCTTCACCGGCAGGACGGGGAGGTATGTCCCGGTCAAGGAGACGGTGCGCGGCTTCAAGGAAATCCTTGATGGGCAGCACGATGCCCTCCCTGAGCAGGCCTTCTACATGGTGGGCACCATCGACGAGGTGGTGGAGAAGGCGAAGGAGCTGGAGGTGGGGTAAAAGGGGAGGGACGATGGCAAGGAAAAAGGCAATTGCTGGGCCAAGACCGCGGAGATGTCAAATATGTGATGAGGCGGGATTATATGGAAAGAAGAATTTTCCAACTGCATACAGCTTGGCATTTCATATTGCCCAGAAATGGGATAAAGCGCATGAGGACTGGAGAGTTAAGAGAAGCTTGCCTCTTAGGTGCGAAACTCTTGGAGAAGTCAGGAAGGCAGCCTCAGAAATTCTCCAGTTTATACAGTCTTGGAAGTTACAAGATTTTGAAGGTTAGGGCGAACAAATGACTAAACTACGTTTCGAGATCGTGACTGCGGAGCGGGTGGTCTACTCCGATGATGTGGATATCGTCGTTGCCCCGGGCATTGAGGGGCAATTGGGCATCCTCCCCAGCCACGCCCCGCTCTTAACCATGCTTCAGCCCGGCGAGCTGGTGGTGCGGAAGGATGGCGAGGAGACGGCGATGTTTGTCAGCGGCGGCTTCCTTGAGGTAATGCAGAATCGGGTGACGGTGCTTGCTGATGTCGCCGAGCGGGCTGAGGAGATCGATATTGCCCGCGCTGAGGAGGCGAAGCGCCGCGCTGAGGGGCAGCTCAAGGAGCACCCCCCTGAAATTGACCTTGCCACCGCCGAGGCCGCCCTCAGGCGCTCTCTGGTGCGGCTTAAGATAGCGGAGCGCCGGAAAAAGAGGCCTGGCTCAGGTGGAGCCCAGGCACTTTAGGTGATAAGTCATGGTTTGCAGGGCGAGCATCGGGTCCACCTGCCGCATGCGTACATCCTTGGGCACCCGCGCGGCAACGGGAGCATAGTTCAGGATCGCTTTGATGCCGCACCCCACCAGGCAGTCGATGGCCTGTTGGACTTGTGATGGGGGCACCGCGACAATGCCAATTTCGATACCTCGGTTTTTTACGGTATCGGCGAGTTCGGAGAGATCTTGAATCACCACCCCGCCCACTTTTCTGCCAACTTGATGAGGGTCTATGTCAAAGGCAGCCACAATGGTGAACCCGCGTAGCGCAAGCATGCCATAGTCAAGGATCGCCTTGCCCAGTCTTCCCACCCCGATGAGGGCCATGTGCCACTCCTGGTCAAGCCCCAGGATCTGTCGCAGCTCCTCCAGGAGCATTCTCACATTGTAGCCTTTACCCTGCTTGCCAAACTTGCCGAAATAGCTGAGGTCCTTTCGAATTTGAGCCGGGGTCATCTGTAATCTCGCCCCTAACCCCTGTGAACTTATTACCTCGACGTTCTCCTCCGCGAGGAGTGTCAGGATGCAAAGATATAACGGCAAACGAAAAATCACCACCCCTGGGATTTGCGACGGCATGTTTTTGCCCTTTTCACCCGTTAGAAATGTGGCCTGTGTAACACCTATAGACTGCCTTATTGAACAGAGTGATATCTTCAGCTCACGATGGAAAAGGCCCTTGTGGCCCAAACTCGCTTTATTGGTGTCAAGCCTTCTTCTGTAGCAAACCCTCGATCGCTTCTATAACAATGCGCCCGCTCTGGAGGTCCACCGATTTCACCACATCCTCGATGGCGGGGATGAGCAGCTCCCCAGCTTTAGAGGGCACTTCATAAACATCGTTACTCCCTGTGGGCAGGATACGGGCAATTCGCCCAAGCATTTCCCCCTCGGTAGTCCAGACCTCGAGCCCCAGGAGTTGAAATTGATAATACTCATCCTTTGGCAGGGAGCGAAGTTGGGACTGGGGCACCTCAAGGAATCGCCCGCGAAGCCCTTGGGCAGCCTCCATGCTATCGATGGCAGCCAGCTTGAGGATTACCCTCCCCCGATGCCATCTGCTCCTTTCAATGGTCATCGCTTGTCCCTCAATGTAAACCTCCTGCGGGGGTGAGAACCGATCGGGGAAATCTGTCATCACCTCCACCTTTATCTCACCTCGCGTCCCCCAAGGGGCAACAACCTGACCAACCGCGATGAACTGAGAATCCATAGTGCCAGCGAACCCCGATTACATTATCACAAGCTCTACCCGAGTGCCTTGCTTAACTGCGACCACCCGGAGCAGGGTGCGCATCGCCTGGACCACCCGACCTTGCCTCCCGATCACCCGCCCCATATCCTCCTGGTCAACTTGGAGCTTGAGGAGCACCCCTCCTTCGCTTTGCTCCTCGGTTACCACCACCGCATCCGGCTTGTTCACGATCGACTTGGCGATAAACTCGATAAGCTCCTTCATTTCTCTCCTTTTCTTGTTTATTCGATCCCTTCTTGGGGAAGGGTCGTGGTCTCCTCTGCCGCTGGCTTCTTCGCTCGCTTCTTCGCTGCCTTCTTTGTGGGCTTCTCTGCAAGCTCCGCCGCTGGCTCCTCCGCAAGCTTCTCTGTGTGCTTCTTCGTGGGCTTCCCTATGATGCCCAGCTTAGCTAATAAGATGGCCGCCCTTTCCGTAGGCTGGGCCCCTTGACTGATCCACTTCAGGGCCTTCTCCTGGTCAATCACGATGGTGGCAGGGTCGGCGAGGGGATTGTAGTGACCGATGATTTCAATAAAGGCACCATCGCGCGGGGCTTGGGCATCGGCGACCACCACCCGGTAGCTGGGCCTCTTCTTCCTGCCTACACGACTCAGTCGAATCTTTACCATTGCTGACCTCTTAATGTTGCTATTATCGGTGATGAAGCGCCATGTGTCAATGGGTTAGGTTGCCAGGGGGTATTCCAGGAGATATAATTGGCTGGTATGAAAGAGCGTAATCTTCATAGCTGGCAGGTAAGCGTTGCTGAGGCTAAGGAAATTCAGCGAGCTCTTGCCGCTCAGGTGGTGAGAAGGAGCGAGCTTGATACCCCTCGTCTTATTGCCGGCGTGGACATCTCCGGCGAGGACAGGAGTGGGATGGCGACAGGGGCGGTGGTGGTGCTCCGTTTTCCTGAGCTTGTACTGGTGGAGCAGAGTGTCGTGCTGCAGCAGATCAGCTTTCCCTATGTTCCAGGGCTACTGTCCTTTCGAGAGACGCCGTTGCTCCTGGCCGCCTGCGAAAGGCTTACCGTGACCCCCGAACTCTTCATCGCCGATGCTCAGGGCATCGCTCACCCCCGGAGATTGGGACTGGCTTCCCATCTGGGGCTGCTCCTTGATGTGCCTACCATAGGGTGTGCCAAGTCCATCCTGTGCGGCTGGCACGGTGATTTAGGGGAGGAGCCAGGCGCTTACGCTCCGCTCCTCGATGGCGACGAGGTTATCGGGGCGGCGCTGCGGACCAAGCGGGGGGTGGGTCCGCTCTATGTTTCCATCGGGCACAAAGTGGATCTTGATGCGGCGCTCCACTGGGTGATGGCGTGCTTGAGAGGCTATCGTCTCCCTGAGCCGACGCGCCTGGCCCACCTCGCTGCGGCGGGACAACTGCCCCCTCCAGCAAAGGCAGAAGAAGGACAACAAGGAAGGCTGCTCTAGGTTAGATAAAGTTCGAAAAAGGAGTTCGAAAAATGCAAGAGCAGAAGAGAAGGCTTGAGGAGCTAGCGGAGCGCATCTCCCAAGTCATGGTGCGTCTTTGACCTCGCTCAAAAGGAGCGGGAGATTGCGAAGATAGAGACAGAATCATCCCGGCCCGATTTCTGGCAGGATCAGGAGAGGGCGCAGGGCGTAATGCGCCATCTCGGGGAGTTGAAGGGTGAGGTGGAGAGGTGGCGCACCATGGAGCGAAGGGTCAGTGAGCTTTTGGAGCTGGCAGACCTGGCCATTGCTGAGGAGGAGCCTTCACTGAAAGAAGAGATCACTGCTGAGGCTGAGCGGCTAGCCTCTCGGTTTGAAGAGATGGAGTTTGAGCTGCTCCTGAGCGGCGAGTACGAAAAAAGGAGCGCCTTCCTCGCGGTTCACGCTGGCGCCGGGGGCACCGAGGCTCAGGACTGGGCTGAGATGCTCCTCAGGATGTATCTCAGGTGGGCGGAGCGCCGTGGCTATCAGGCGGGGGTGATCGAGGTTTCCCCGGGTGAGGAGGCAGGCGTAAAGAGCGCTCTCATCCAGGTCATCGGCGATTATGCCTATGGCTACCTCAAGGCGGAGCGCGGGGTGCACCGCCTGGTGCGCCTCTCCCCCTTCGATGCTGACCATGCCCGTCATACCTCCTTTGCCCTGGTGGAGGTGTTGCCTGAGGCGGCGCGGGAGCTAGATGTCAGGATAAACCCTGATGAGGTGAGGATCGACTTCTTTAGAGCCAGCGGTCCGGGAGGGCAGCATATGCAGAAGACCAGCACTGCGGTTCGGGTGACCCATCTCCCCACAGGGCTGGTGGCTACCTGTCAGAACGAGCGCTCCCAGCACCAGAACAAGGAGATGGCGCTAAAGGTTCTCCGCGCTCGCCTCCTCGAGCTTGAGCTGGCAAAGCGTGCTGAGGAACAGGCCAGGCTCAAGGGGGAGCATGTCGCCGCAGGTTGGGGCAACCAGATCAGAAGCTATGTCCTCCACCCTTATAAGATGGTGAAGGACCATCGCACAGGATATGAAACCAGTGACTCCGCCGCTGTGCTCGATGGGGCGCTGGATGATTTTATCAAGGCTTACCTTAAATTCACCATGGGGAATGGGTAATGAAGCGGCTTTGCCTTTTACTCATGCTGTTTTTTGCCTTTTTCGCCCTCCCTGCCCTCCTCTCCCCGGCAACCAGCCTGGCCCACGATGAGATCAGCGTGCTCTCCAGCGATGGCCGGGCGCAATTTCCCTACGCCATTACCTTTAGCCTGGAGGCGGAGGCGGCTACCGAGATCGCCGATATCGATCTTGAATATCGGGTAAGCAGGCGGAGCCTCGTCCCGGTTAGCTGCCGGGTGGACGTCGATTTCACCCCCGGTCAACGGGTGGCGGCAAGCTGGACATGGGACATGCTGGAGACGGGGGGATTGCCGCCGGGGACGGAGATAGATTATTGGTGGCTGATTGAGGATGCCGCTGGGCACCAAATTGAAACCTCACCGGCCACCGTCAAATTCGATGACCTGCGATATGATTGGCGGAGCCTGACCAGCAATCAGGTGAGCATTTTCTGGTATGAAGGCGATCAGTTCTTTGCTCAGGAGTTAATCGATGCTGCCGATGAGGCGCTGGAGAGCTTAGCTAGTGACGTTTGGGTCTCTCTGGAGCAGCCCGCCAAATTTTATATCTATGCCAGCCAGCAGGATTTGCTGGGCGCTTTGGTGTATCCTGACATATGGACTGGTGGTGTCGCCTTCCCTGACTACGGCACCATAGTTATCGGGGTCTCCCCAGGTGACCTTGCTTGGGGCAAGAGGGCCATCGCCCATGAGCTGGGGCACCTGGTGGTTCATCAGGCCGTCTTCGGCCCCTACGGTGCTCTCCCTACATGGCTCGACGAGGGGCTGGCGATGGACGCTGAGGGGGAGCTCAGGTCAGACCTTCAAGACCTGCTTGATGAGGCCATCGCCAGTGATGCCCTCTTCTCGGTGCGTAGCATCGCAAGCTCCTTTCCTGCCGACCCCGATGAGGCCAAGCTCTCTTATGCCGAAAGCTATAGCCTGGTGCAGTTTCTCATCGATAATTATGGTAGCGATAAGATATTAGAGCTGCTGGATGTCTTTAAGGAGGGGAGCACCTGCAACGAGGCCCTGCTTCAGGTTTATGGCTTTGATATGGATAGCCTCGATGAGCTGTGGCGTGAGAGCCTTGGTCTGGAGCCTCAGCCCACCCCTGTGGAGGCAGCCTCTGGCATCCCTGCACCCTACATCGCGCTCATCGTTGTGGTGGCCATCTTGGGGGTACTGATTATCTATCTGGCGCTCCGCTCCCTGCGCCGCGTATACTAGCCTCTTACCCCGGCTTCTCAGGCGGGTCCTTCCTGGCTCGCTGCCACACATAGAACAGGCGCTGCGCCGCTGTCAGGTGAGTAAGAATAGCCAGGCCCCAGAGGGCCACGAAGAGGAGGAAATATTCGATTGGGCTCATCATAAGTCGGCTCACCATAAGTCCTATGGCCAGGGTGAGAATCCTCACCGTTCTCTTCATTATCCCCACATCGGCATCCAGTCCCATTCCCTCCGCCCTTGCCCTTATGTAGCTAATGAGCATTGAGCCTACGATGATGGCGAAGATGAGCACCATCCCCAGGATGGCATTCTCCAGGGTGGCACTCTGCCTGGCAAAAAAGACCAGAAGCCCGAAGAGAAGTACTGCCTCGGAATAGCGGTCCAGGGTGGAATCCAGGAGAGCGCCGAACCTGGTGATCCTCCCGGTGACCCTGGCAACCGCCCCATCGAGGAGGTCGAAAGCCCCAGCCACCGGGATCAACAAGCCTCCGAGGAGGAGGTGGCCGTCGGAGAGTAACCAGGCTATGACAACGTTGATCAAGAAGCCTAAAAAGGTCAGGAAGTTAGGTGGCACCCTCGTCCTAGCCACTACCCGGCCTATGGGCTCAGCAAGGTGATGTGACCTCGTGCTAATTTCAGAGGGTCGCCACATTTCTCCCTTTTTTCGACCATCTCGCGGCGTGTGGATTCATCGGTCATGAGTTGTATCAGGACGTTCGCTAGGGTCGGCTCATCCCTTCAAAGTTATGAGCTGTTGCACAGGCTTGTATAGTATTCGTTCACCCTTCTGGCGACGTTCGGCCAGCTGCATTCCTCCGCCTTTAGCCTTCCCCTTTCGCTCATCTCTCGGCGCAGGGGTTCATCGCTCAGGAGTTGAATCAGGGCGCTGGCAAGGGCCTGCTCATCCCTGGGAGGCACCATTAGCCCCTCAACGCCGTGGCTCATCACGCTGGCATAACCCTCAATCGCTGAAGCGACGATGGGCTTTGAGGAGGCCATCGCCTCCAGCAGAATGATGCCAAAGCTTTCGTCTCCACTAGCTGGGGTGCAGAAAAGGTCAGCCGTTTGATAATATGTCGGAAGCTCTTTATTGGGTACATAGCCTGTGAAGACCACATCCTCCAGGTTCGCCTCTCTTACCAGCTTTTCGTATTGTCGGCGCTTCCCAGGTCCCACCACAATGAGCCGAGAGTTGGGCAATTCCTTCTTTACCATTTTATAGGCACCCAAGAGATGACTCAGCCCTTTACGCTTTTCCAGACGTCCAACGAAGAGGATATTCAATTTCCCGTCACGGAACCTCTCGATAGGGGGTACCGTGGGGGAGAAGTGCGCCACGTCGATGCCGTTGGGGATTATGGTGTACTCGCCGGGGAAATGCTTACTGATGAACTCCATTGCCGGCTTAGAAACGGCGATCTTACCACGGAGCTTTTTAAACCACCTCGTGACAAAGGGGCTCATTATTTGGTATCCCCAGGTGGTGCTGTGGCAGGCGTGAAAGGTGCCCACAGTAATGGTGTTCGATACGCGAAGCGTGGCGATGGTTATGGTGGAGCCCAGTGGCTCATGGAGATGGATGATGTCAAAACCTTCCCGCTCCAGGATGGCCCGCACCGGGGAGGACAACATCGGCGATAGGGTAGCCCTGGCGATAGAGCCGCCTGAGGGTACAGGGACAGGCCTGCCTATGGGGATGATGTCCCGGCTATCAAGGGAGGCGCTGCTACCAGAATAAGGGGTGATGATCCTGACATCGTGCCCCATCTTGGTGAACTCCTCATAGAGGTGGTGGATATGGATGACCACCCCACCGGGGTAAGCATAATCGTAAGGGGAAACGAGAGCGATCTTCATTTAGACAGCCACTTGATAAAGTTTTTCAGCGTGCCCCGAACGAAAAATCCTCTGCTCCGGCGCTGCTGCCTGATGATTTGAATAAGTCCGATGTCTCTAAGACTCACCCGAGTACCATTTCGGGCCTGGGTCGTCCTTTCCAGGAGGCTTCTTCTCAGGTCTTGGGCACTTCGGCCGGGAAACAGGGTGAGACCACTACCCACGGTGGCCAGGAAGTGGGCATCACTGCCCCCCGTTTCTGCAAGATTGTATTCCCGATTAACCCTTTTTGCCCTCCGATTGGAGATACGTCCCACAATCGTGGCGTTAACAGTTTCGATGCCATCAAAATAGAGATCCGGTTCATTGCTGTTGACGATTTTCTCCATGTCTTGATGACTGAGGCTCTCGCTCAACATGCACATGGGATGAGGCACGATGCAAAGGCCGCCCTGGGCGTGGATCGCAGCGATAGTGGCTGCCAAGGGTTGATGGCTGAGGACCGGGCGCTCGATGAAGAGGGCTAGCAGGTGCCCCGAAATGGTGTCCACCTCCATGCCGACCACTACCTCGAAAGGGTAGCTGCACTTCGCGGCGAGCTCCCTCGCCTGGTAGCTGCCCGAAATTTCATCGTGATCGGTGATGGCAATGACATCGAGTTTACCCCGCTCCGCTACAAATTCGAGGATCTCAGGGACACTCGCCATGCCATCGCGCACGCTACTGTGGATATGGATGTCTGCCGCCCCGTATCCCCTTTCCTTACTTAGCGCTTCTGGGGGGTTCATTTCCTATGATAACCTCTATGGCTTGGACAGCCCTTTTAGCCACATGCGAGTAAGTATGAGAAGTGCGGGTCACTCGCCCTCTCCGGCGATGAACTCCTCCGTCATCCTTCTGGCTTCGTCGTCCTTATATTGAACAGGGGGCGATTTCATGAAATAGGCCGCGGGCCCGATAAGGGCCCCGGCGATGCCACGGTCCATCGCCAGCTTGCAGCACCTGATGGCGTCCACCACCACCCCTGCTGAGTTGGGGCTGTCCCATACCTCAAGCTTTACCTCAATATTGAGGGGGACATCGCCGAAGGTGCGCCCTTCCATGCGGATGTGGCAAAATTTTCGGTCGCCGAGCCAGGGGACGTAGTCGCTGGGTCCAATGTGAATATTATCCGCCCCGATTTTGTAGTCCAGTTGTGAGGTTACCGCCTCGGTTTTGGAGATCCTCTTTGACTCTAGCCTCTCCCGCTCCAGCATATTAAGAAAATCTGTATTGCCGCCGAAGTTCAGCTGATAGGTTCGCTCCAGCTTGACACCACGCTCTCGAAAGAGGTTGGTGAGCACGCGGTGGGTGATGGTGGCCCCAACCTGGCTCTTTATGTCGTCGCCGATTATCGGTAGTCCCCCCTGCCTAAACCTGTTCTGCCAGTATTTCTCCCGGGCGATGAACACGGGGATGCAATTAACAAAGCCACAGCCTGCGGTGAGCACCTGCTCAATATACCATTTCGTGGCCTCTTCGCTTCCCACGGGAAGGAAGTTGACCACCACATCGGTCTGGGTTTCTTTGAGGATATCAACAATGTTTTCTGTGGCGCCCGGGGCTTTGGTGATCACCTGGGAGAGGTATTTGCCCAGCCCATCATGGGTCATCCCCCGGGACACTTTCACCCCGGTGCGCGGCACTTGGCAGAATTTGAAGGTATTATTCGGGGGGGTATAGATCGCCTTGGCAATATCCTTGCCCACCTTATTTTTGTCGATATCGAAGGCGGCAACAAAGTTGATGTCGCTGATATGATAGCCCCCCAGGTTAACATGCATCAGCCCCGGGACAGGAGCGTTCTCTACAGCGTCACGATAGTAGTAAACGCCTTGTACCAACGAGGAGGCGCAATTTCCCACACCAATGATGGCCACATTTATCTTGCCCAAATTTATCTCCTATCCTATAATAGCTCTTTAGTGCGGAGGTGAATTGTGGTTTACGATTTTCACACCCATACCTCGCTTAGTGATGGTTCCCTATCACCTATAGAACTAATCCGGCGTGCCCTGGCCAAGGGTTACAAAGCGATCGCCCTCACCGACCATGTCGGCATTGGCTATCTTGACAGAATAATCAGGGAAGTCGCTGAAGACTGCGCCCTGGCGCGAGCCCACTGGCCGATTCTCGCCATCCCCGGTGTAGAGCTTACTCACCTCCCTCCCCGGGCAATCGATGCGGCCGCCAGGCGGGCCAAAGAGCTGGGGGCCTGGTTGGTGGTGGTTCACGGCGAATCCATCATCGAACCCGTAGAGAAGGGCACTAATAAAGCAGCGCTTCAGTGCCCTTATGTTGATATTCTGGCTCACCCCGGACTCATCACCCTTGAGGAGGCTAAATTAGCTGCCACCAGGGGCATCTTTCTTGAGCTCAGTGCCAGGAGAGGGCACTCGCTCGCCAATGGTCACCTCGCTCAACTGGCACGGCTTACTGGAGCCAAGCTCCTCCTCAACTCAGATGCCCACGATGAAGCGAACCTTTTCACCCCTCCTTTAGCCCGCCAAATTGCTCGAGCGGCTGGCTTGGACAAAAAAGAGAGTGATGAAATCCTGATCGCCAATGTTCAAGCCCTATTGAAAAGGCTACCAGAAAAAGGCTGAACCTCCTTGCTCCGCCCGATAGCGACACCGATTAGGCCTTGCCAATGCGGAACACCTTTGTCCCGCATGTCGGGCAGACCCCGCGGGTCGCCGGCCTGCCATTCTTCAGGGTAACCCTTTGGGGATTCTTGATCTCCCGTTTCGCCCTACATTTGAAGCAATATGCCTGGGGCATCTGTGTCACCTCCTTTCAATACCTGTTGCACTATAACCGCTATCTAGCTATGTGTCAAGTCTTTCTGAAGCTAATTTCCATTATTGCTCACCAGAGAAGACCTTTTCCGGCTGCCAGAGGCCGTTCTCCGGCAGGAAGCGTAGCACAGCGAGGAAGCGCCCGTCAAGTGAATAGGCGCGGCAATGGCCTTTGCCATTGCCTAAATCCAAAGGGCGGCCGTTTCTAATAGCGTGCTCCTTTTCCTTGCTCACGATAGCGGCGATCCAGTGCTCCAGCACCACATCAATAGGATAAAGGAAGTCCTGCCAGTAGTTATGGCGGAAGGAATCCTCAAGCTGGGGAAGGGTGATGCTATCGTTGATATCGAAGGGTCCGCACCTCAGGCGGGCCAATCTTCTGAGGTAGGCGCCACAGCCGAGGGACTGGCCAAGATCGTGAGCCAGGGAGCGAATGTAGGTGCCCTTGCCACACTCCACCTCGATAGTGAAAAGGGGTGGCTGCCACTGGAGGAGCTCCAGACGAAAGACCTCAGCCCTTCTTTCTTCTCTTTCCACGGCGATGCCGGCGCGGGCGAGCTTATAGAGGCGTTTCCCCTGGTGCTTCAGGGCGCTATACATCGGGGGCTTCTGAAGGATGGTGCCCCTAAGGGATGGGAATACCCCCTCTACCTGCTCTCTGGTAATGTGGGAGGGGTCAACCCTTTGGGTCACCTTCCCCGCCGCATCATAGGTATCGGTGGATACGCCCAGCTCGATCTCAGCCCTATAGGTTTTACGATCCGCCACGATAAAGGGGCTCAACCTTGCTGCCTGCCCCAGGCAGATCGGTAACACCCCAGTGGCCTCTGGGTCCAGGGTGCCGACATGCCCGATGCGTCGCTGACTGCTCAAGCGCCTCACTAGAGTGACAATCTCCAGGGAGGTTTTCCCGGCGGGCTTATTGATGTTGAGGATCCCGTTAATGCTTAACCTCGGTTTCTTCGCTACTGGTGACCTCTTTCATCAGATGGAGTACCTGAGCCCCCCGCTCGATGGAATCATCCTTATAAAAGCTCAGCTGGGGCGTGCAGCGCAATGAGAGGCGCCCCCTCAGCTCCCGGTAGAGGAAGCCCGAGGCGGAGGCCAAGCCCTCCATCGCCCGTTTCTTCTCCTCATCGCTGCCCATGATACTGATAAAGACCTTGGCGTATTTCAGGTCCGGGGAGGTATCTACCCGGGTCACCGTCAGAAAGCAGCTGAGTCTCGGGTCTTTAATCTGGCGGCGAATCAGTTCGCTGATCTCCTCTCGGATCAGGTCGTTAAGCCGCTCGGTGCGCCTAGTCATCTCTAAGTCGCTTCCCTTCTGTAGAGCTCGATGATGTCGCCGACCTCAAGGTCGCTGTATCCCTCGATGCCCACGCCACACTCAAAGCCGCTGGCGACCTCTTTGACATCGTCTTTAAACCGCCTCAGACTGCTGATGCTGGATTCAAATATCGTCTCATCCTGGCGCATGATCCGGGCCAGCGCCCCTCGGGTTATCTGGCCATCGGTGACATATACCCCGGCCACCTTGCCCCCTCGGGCGGGAAAGATGGCGCGCACCTCAGCGTGTCCTTCCACCACCTCGATGTAGGTGGGCTCCAGCATCCCCTTCATCGCCTTCTCCACATCGTCCACCAGGTTATAGATCACCTCATAGTGGCGGATGTCTACCCCCTCGCTGTCGGCAAGCTGTATGGCCCCAGGCTCGGGGCGGGTGTTAAACCCGAGGATGATCCCTTTAGAGGCGAGGGCCAGGAGCACATCGCCCTCGGTGATACTCCCGCTGTCGGAGTGGAGGATATTCACCTGAACCTCTTCGGTGTTCAGGCGCTCAAGTGATGTTTTTATCGGTTCGATGCTCCCCTGGGCATCGGTCTTTAAGATGATATTAAGCTCCTTCACTCCGCCATCACGAATTTGAGCGAAGAGGTTGCTCAGGCTAAGGGGTTTTGTTGCGGTAAGCCTTTTCTCTTCTTGGCGCTTTTGGGCCAGAGCACGCGCCTCCCTTTCCGTGGCGGTCACGGTGAAGGTATCGCCAGCCTGGGGAACGCTATCCAGCCCCAGGATCTCTACCGGGCTCGCCGGCTCTGCCTTTCTGAGGTGCTTACCCTTGTCGTTGAACATTGCCTTTACCTTACCCCAGGTATCGCCCGCGATGAAGGGATCGCCCACCTTTAGCGTGCCTGTCTGGACGAGCACAGTGGCCAGCGGACCCTTGGTCTTATCCAGCTTTGCCTCAATGACCACGCCCACAGCACGGCGCTCTGGGTTTGCTTTGAGGTCCTCAAGCTCGGCCACGACGAGCAGGTTCTCCAGGAGGTCTGAGATCCCCTCCCGCTGTTTTGCCGAGACTGGGACACAAACCACATCGCCGCCCCACTCCTCAATTAGCAGCCCATGGTCGGTAAGCTGCTGCTTCACCCGCTGCAGGTTGGCATCTGGCTTATCTATCTTGTTGATGGCAACCACAATAGGCACACCGGCGGCGCGCGCGTGGGCGATGGCCTCTAGGGTTTGGGGCATTACCCCATCGTCGGCGGCGACCACCAGGATGGCGATGTCCGTTACCTGAGCCCCGTGTGCCCGCATCGCGGTAAAGGCTTCGTGTCCCGGCGTGTCGAGGAAGGTGATCCTTTGCCCATGGACATCTACCTGATAGGCGCCGATATGCTGGGTGATCTCGCCCACCTCGGTGGCGGCCACGTTGGTCTCGCGGATGGCATCGAGAAGTTTGGTTTTACCGTGGTCTACATGCCCCATGATGGTGACTACCGGGGGGCGGGGCTTTTGCACAGTGGTATCGTCCTCCTGAAACCGCTGATACTTTTTAGGTTTCTGGGCTCGCCCTTTCTCCTCCACCACCTCATAGCCAAAATCCGGTGCTATAATTGCTGCCGTATCGTGGTCGATAACCTGGTTAATGTTGGCCATGATGCCGTTTCTCATCAGTTGCTTGATCACCTCCACTACGCTCACTTCGATGAGATCGGCGAATTGCTTTACGGTGAGGGACGCGGGGATCTTGACGCTGCGCTTCCCCTCCGCTTCCGTGGGGGCGGTTATCTCCTGAGGCAGCTCTGCCTTCACGGTTCTTGGCTTTCTTGCCCTGGGCTTCGCGATATTTCGCCTTGTTCCAGCCATTTAACCCCACTAACTAGGGAGCGTCCCCCCGTACTGGGCAAGCCCCCTTTTGTCCTCCGCGGCGATCTTCGTGCGCAGGGCTCGGTCGAGGCGCTCCTTTTTCAGCCCGGCCTCCCAGCAGCTTTTTGTTTTGCATAAATAAACCCCTCGGCCGGGTCTCCTCCCTGTAGGGTCGATCACCACGACACCGCTTTCGCTGCGCCCAATGCGTATAAGCTCCCGTTTCGGTTTTATCTCACGGCAGCCGATGCAGGTGCGCTCTGGCACGTGTTTCGGTCGCGGATGCTTCTTTCTCCGGGATGTGGTGGTCATCTTTATTACAGTTCCTCGATCTCCTCTTCATCGATATGGACTTTCGGGGCGCGGCGCGCCTTCTTTGGCTTGGCTACACCTTTCACCTTAGCCTTTTTATCGAGCTTCTCTTCATCGATAGGGATTTCATCGATAGGGATTTCCGGCTCCTCGAGCTCCTCTTCATTGATAGGGATTTCCGTGGCGCGGCGGGCCTTCTTTGGCCTGGCCCTACCTTCCGTCTCGTCTTCGCCTTTCACCTTTGCCTTGCCCTTCTTTGCCTTTTTAGCGGGCTTAGCCGCTCTGATGGGGAGGATGTCCTCGGCGAAGCGAAGCTGGGGGGTTGGCTCGGCAACCAGCGTTTCTTCTATCGGTGCCACCTCTGCAACGGGAAGCTCTTCTTCCTCAGGAGTAACGGGCTGCTCCAGTTCTGCCAGCTCTCCGGGTTCCTCTGCTAATACTTCCTCTGGGGGCAGTGCCTCCTCTGCCTCGGCGGCTGAGGCGCTCTTGATGTCGATTCGCCATCCGGTGAGCTTGGCAGCGAGCCGGGCATTCTGTCCCTCTCTGCCGATGGCGAGGGATAATTGGCGGTCGGGCACCACTACAGTGGCCACCCTCTCCTCGCTATTGACCGCAACGCTCACCACCGGAGCGGGGCTCAAGGCATTGGCGATGAAGGTCGCTGGGTCGGGATGCCACTCCACAATATCGATCTTTTCCCCGTTTAGTTCGTTAACAATGTTTTGGATTCTGATACCGCGCAGCCCGACGCAGGAGCCGATGGGGTCGATGCCCTCTTGCCGCGCCGCCACGGCGATCTTGCTCCGATGTCCCGCTTCCCGGGCAATGGACTTGAGCTCTACGGTGCCGCTGTGGATCTCCGGGACCTCCAGCTCGAGGAGGCGACGCAGCAGGTTTCGATGGGTGCGCGATACTAAGACCTGAGGCCCTCTACCCGTGCGGTGCACCTCCATAATGTATGCCTTGAGCCTTTGCCCCACGCGATAATGCTCGGTGCGCACCTGCTCCGTGGTGGGAAGGATACCCTCGGTCCTTCCAAGGTCGAGGATGATCTGCCCGGGCTCGATTCGCTGCACAATCCCGGTGACGATCTCACTCTCGCGATCGGAGAACTCCTCGAAGATGAGTTCCCGCTCCGCCTCGCGCAGGCGCTGGAGCACTACTTGCTTCGCTGTCTGAGCAGCGATCCGCCCGGCATTTTTGGGGGTGTCCTCCACCATGAGGTCTTCATCAAGCTGAGCGTGCTTGTTTATTTTTTTCGCCTCATCCAGCGATAGCTCACGGCGGGGATCGGTTACCGTCTCCACCACCGTCTTCTCTGCGAACACGGTTACCTCACCCGTGTCGGGATTGACCTTCACCGAGACATCCTGGTTTGGGGCGAAGCTGTTTTTGCGGAAAGCGGAAACCAGGGCAGCCTCCACCACCCCCAGCACTACCTCCCGAGATAGGTTCTTCTCGGCAGCAAGCTGGGTGATGGCGAGCATGAATTCGCTCTTCGTTTTGGCCACGATCCCTCCTATACAATAAAAAAGTGGGGAATGACACCCACTTTTCGCTCCTTTTTACTGGCTTAGTATAGCACAACTGAGGTGGTAATGCAACCCCTTACGGGGCTATTTTAGTGAAATCATCCCCTTGAGTTTCTCGCTCACCCCCTTAAGAGGCACAAGCGCTACCTCTTTCTTCTCCCTCATCTTCACCTCCACGCTCGCGGCCTTCAGGGTTCTGGGGCTGATGATAACCCTCAGCGGCATGCCGAGGAGGTCGGCGTCGTTGAGCTTTACCCCGGGCGATTCCGCGCGGTCGTCGAAAAGCACCTCCAGTTCCTCCTGCTTAAGCTCGGCATAGAGGCTTTCCGCCGTCGTGGCCACCTCTTCGTTGTCCAGGGATAGCGGGCAAAGGTAAACCTGATAGGGTGCGATGGGGGTGGGCCAGATGATACCATTTTCATCGTGATGCTGCTCGATGGCGGCGGCGAGGAGACGCCCGATGCCGATGCCGTAGCAACCCATGAAGATGGGACGTGCTACCCCATCGCGGTCGAGGAAGGTGGCCCCCATCCGCTCGCTAAAGAAGGTGCCCAGCTTGAAGATATGTCCCACCTCGATGCCTCTGGTAGCGAGGAGTGGCGCGCCGCACCTGGGGCAGCCCTCGCCAGCCCGGGCGGTAGCGATGTCTACCATCAGGTCGACGGCAAAATCGCGCGGGTAGTTAACGTTTCTCATATGCGTATCGGGCTTATTGGCCCCGGCAACTAAGTTCGCCCCCATGGTTATCGATGGGTCGGCAACCCGCTTTATCCCGCTGAGTCCCAAGGGGGAGGCGGCACCCGCCACTAGGCCCGCGCTCGCTACCTCCTCCTCGGTGGCTAGGCGCAGCTCATGGCAGCCAAGGGCGTTTTTCAGCTTCACCTCATTTACCTCGAGGTCGCCCCTGATGGCAACGAAGACTAGCTTGCCATCGGCGGCATAAAATACTGCCTTCAAGGTCTGGCTTTTCGAGATGGCGAGGAAGTTTGATACCTCTTCGATGGTTATCTTGCCTGGCGTTGACACCTCTTCCATCGGAAGCATTTCGCCCTTTTCACCCCGGGGCTTCACGCTCTCCGCCTTCTCCACATTTGCGGCGTAGTCGCATTTGGAGCAGTTAATAATGACATCCTCGCCGCTTTCGGCGATGACCATGAATTCGTGGGACTCCTTGCCCCCGATGGCTCCGCTATCGGCCTCCACGACCACTGAATTGAGGCCGCAGCGCTCATAGACTCTCTGGTAGGCCCCGATCAGCGTCTGGTAGGTGATATTCATTGCCTCCTCATCAGTATCGAAGCTATAGAGGTCCTTCATCCCGAACTCGCGGACGCGCATCAGCCCTCCTCTTGGTCGGGGCTCATCGCGAAACTTGGTCTGTATCTGATACAGCAGTAAGGGGAGGTCGCGGTAGCTCTGCACATTTCTTTTGATTAGCTCGGTGATCACCTCCTCGTGGGTGGGGGCGAGGACGAGCGCTCGCTCGCGGCGGTCGCTCAGGGTGAACAGGCCCTTGCCGAAGGCAAGGTCGCGCTCTGTCTCCTGCCACATCTCGAGGGGCTGGAGCACGGGCATCTGTAGCTCCTGACCGCCGATGGTATCCATCTCCTGGCGGATGATGTTCTCGATCTTCTGGAGCGCCCGCAAAGCCAGGGGCAGGTAGCTATAAACCCCCGCTGCCACCTGGTGGAGCGTCCCTGCCTTGAGCAGCAGTTGATGGCTTACGTTCTCCGCCTCCGCCGGCGTCTGGCGCAGCGTCTTACCGAA
>CAZOVW010000022.1:0-16348 GCA_964583545.1 uncultured Dehalococcoidales bacterium
TCACTCCGAGGCCTCGCCCGGCCCCAAGGACACGGTCAACTCCTTCGAGCGCTTCATAGAGATGGTGAGGGGATGAAATGACTAAAATCTCCAAAGTCCTGGTCATCGGTTCCGGGCCTATCGTCATCGGGCAGGCGGCGGAGTTTGACTACGCCGGAACCCAGGCGTGCAAGGCGCTCCGCGAGGAGGGCGTTACCTCAGTCCTGGTCAACTCCAACCCGGCGACCATCATGACCGATGAGGGTATTGCCGATATCGTCTATATCGAGCCACTGATGGTGGATGTTATCGCCCGCGTCATCGAGCGCGAGCGCCCCGATGGGCTGCTGCCAACGTTGGGCGGGCAGACCGGGCTCAACCTCGCCGTTGACCTGGCAAACGCCGGCATCCTGGACAAATACAACGTGCGCTCCCTGGGCACCCCTATCGACACCATCCGCAAGGCGGAGGACAGGGAACTGTTCAAGAGGATGCTGGAGGAGATCGGCGAGCCGGTTCCCGAAAGCTACATCGCTAGGAATATGAACGAGGCGCGCCGAGCTGCTCAAGCCATCGGTCTGCCGGTGGTGATTCGCCCGGCGTATACCCTTGGTGGAACCGGCGGTGGTCATGCCACCACCATGGAGGAATTGGCTTTCATCGCCTCCATCGGGCTGGCGGTTAGCCCGGCGCATCAGGTTCTGGTCGAAAAGAGCGTTGCTGGCTGGAAGGAGATCGAGTATGAGGTGATGCGGGACGGGGCCGACAACTGCATCACCGTTTGCAACATGGAGAACATCGACCCCATGGGGGTTCACACCGGCGATAGCATCGTGGTCGCCCCGTCTCAGACCCTCACTGACAAAGAGTATCAGATGCTCCGTTCGGCGAGTATCAAGATCATCAAGGCCTTGGGGGTTGAGGGGGGATGCAATATCCAGTTCGCCCTCGCCCCCCATAAGATGGTGGCGGAACTCTGGCCGCCGGGGGGCAGCGGTGACTTGCATTGGGAAAACGGCTGCCCTCCCTATTATGTCATCGAGGTCAACCCCCGGGTCAGCCGCAGCTCGGCCCTGGCCTCTAAAGCAACGGGCTATCCCATCGCCCGCGTCGCGGCCAAAATCGCCGTGGGCCGGCGCCTGGATGAGATCTGGAACCAGGTGACTGGCAAGACGATGGCTGCCTTCGAGCCAGCGCTGGACTACTGCGTGGTTAAGATCCCCCGCTGGCCCTTCGATAAGTTTGCCTCGGGCGACCGCCGAATCGGTACCCAGATGAAGGCCACCGGCGAGGTGATGGCCATCGACCGCTGCTTTGAGGCGGCACTCCAGAAGGCGGTGCGCTCCCTGGAGACAGCGGCCAAGTCCCTCCTCTGGGAAGACCCGAGATGGAAGGAGAGTTTTCCCCTGGAGCCCAATGACCTCCGTCTCTGGGCGATCATGGCCTCGCTGAGAAGGGGAGCAAGCCCCGAGGAACTTGCACGCGAGACGGGGATCGACCCCTGGTTCATGTATAAGTTCCAGAACATCATTGACATGGAGAAGCGTCTCCTCTCCGAGGCACTGACCCCTGAGCTCCTGTGGCAGGCAAAACGCCTCGGGTTTTCCGATGAGCAGATCGCAACCCTGGCCGACAGGCTGCCGGAACAGGTGAGGGAGCTGCGCCATCGGTGGCGAATCTTGCCCGTCTATAAATTGGTGGATACCTGTGCCGCTGAGTTTGCCGCCGAGACCCCCTACTTTTATAGCACCTATGAGAGGGAGAACGAGGCTGAGCCCCTGGAGGGAAATAAGGCGGTGGTCATCGGCAGCGGCCCCATTCGCATCGGTCAGGGTATTGAGTTCGATTATTGCAGCGTTCACTCCGCCTGGGCGCTTCAGGGGGCGGGCTACAAGAGCATAATCATCAATTCTAACCCGGAGACGGTCTCCACCGATTTCGATACCTCAGACCGCCTCTACTTCGAGGCTCTGGACGAGGAGAGCGTGCGCGACATGCTGGAGAATGAAGGCATCAAGGCTGAGGGCAATCCCGGAAATGCCATCCCCGCCTCCATCGTCCAGTTTGGCGGTCAAACGGCCATCAACCTCTCCCAGCCCTTAGCTAGCTGCGGCATGCCCATCCTTGGCTCCAGTGCTCAGGCTATTGATGAGGCTTCTGATCGCCACCGCTTTGAGAATTTCCTCAACCGATTGGGCATCCCCCAGCCTCCCGGCGGAGCAGCCACCACTATCGAGGGTGCGCTCAATATCGCTAAAGTTATTGGCTACCCCGTTCTGGTTCGCCCCAGCTATGTGCTCGGCGGCCGGGCCATGGAGATCATCAATAACGCCAGCGAGCTTGTTCACTTCGTCAATCTGGCTATCGAGGTTGATACCAGGCACCCGGTCCTCATCGATAAGTACCTCGAGGGCAAGGAGGTGGAGGTGGATGCCATCTGCGATGGGGAGCTGGTGCTCATCCCTGGGATCATGGAGCATATCGAGCGGGCGGGGGTGCATAGCGGGGATTCCATGGCGGTCTACCCCGGCTTGAACCTGACCCCACAGGAAGTGGAAACCATCGTGGACTATTCTACCCAGATCGGCCTGGCGCTTCGGGTCAAAGGGTTGATGAATATTCAGTATGTGATCATGCGCAACGATGCTGGGGATTCCGCGGTCTATGTTCTGGAGGTGAACCCTCGCGCCAGCAGGACAGTTCCTTTCATCTCCAAGGTCACCGGCGTGCCCATGGTCAAGGTTGCGACCAAGGTGATGCTGGGCCAGAGCCTGAAGGAGCAGGGATACGAGGGGGGGCTGTGGCCAACGCAACAACTGGTCGCCATTAAGGCGCCAGTCTTCTCCATGTCCAAGCTAAGTGGTGTCGACACCTATCTTGGTCCAGAGATGAAATCGACGGGCGAGGTTATGGGTGTGGACTTCACCTTTGGCGCTGCCCTGGCAAAGGCGCTGCTCGCCGCCGACCTGATGCTCCCTTTGGGTGGAGCGATACTGCTGAGCATCGCTGATAAGGATAAGCCTGAAGCGTTGACTATCATCAAGCAGCTTTCCTCTCTGGGCTACAAGCTCTATGCCACCGAGGGAACGGCGGCGATGATCGAGGGGGTGGGGACCCCGGTAACCTTTATTAGCAAAAAGCTGAGCGAGGGGCACCCCAATGTGGTAGACATCATTCGCGACGGCACCGTCAGAGGCGTGGTCAATACCATCATCGGCGAGCGCGGCCCGTTGAGCGATGGCTTTGAGATTCGACGCGCTGCCGCAGAGAAGCGGATCCCTTGCTTCACCTCCCTCGATACGCTAAGGGTTGCGGTGGAAGCCTTGATTAACGGCGACCAGACATTTTCCGTCCAGCCGCTTAGGGAATATCTAACAAACAAAAGAGGTGAGTGCTGAAGCAAATCCTCGCCCCTGTCATCTCCAATGAGGAGATCATGCCCGGCACCTACCTTCTCTGGGCCGAGGCTCCCCAGATCGCCTCACAGGCGTGGCCTGGGCAGTTTGTCATGGTGCGCACCAGTGAAGACCATGACACATTGCTCAGACGCCCCATGAGCATTCATCGCGTGGCCTTGGGGGAAAATGGGGCGCTGGCCCTCCTCTTCGAGGTGGTGGGGCGGGGCACAAGCTGGCTCGCCCAGCGAAAAGCGGGGGAGGTGGTCGATCTTTTGGGGCCGCTGGGTTGCGGTTTTAAGATTCACTCCCAAAAGCTGCTCCTGGTTGGGGGAGGTGTCGGCATTGCCCCCCTGCTTTTCCTTGCAGAAAAAGCCCTAGCCGATGGCCGGCGCCTAGTCCTGCTCTTGGGAGCGAGAACTGTAGGACAAGTCTATCCTCACCACCTATTGCCGCCAGATGCTGCGCCTGTTACAATCACCGAGGATGGCTCGCTTGGCAAGCGGGGCATGGTAACTGACCTTCTGGCTGATCTTGCTGATGCGGCTGAGCAAATCTTTGCCTGTGGCCCCCTTTCTATGTATGAGGCTATGGCTGCCATGGTCAACGAGCTGGGCCAAAAGTCAGTTCAGGTTTCCATGGAGGCGAGGATGGGCTGCGGATTCGGTGGCTGCGCCGGTTGCGCTATAGAAACGAAACGAGGCTCAAAACTAGTGTGTAAAGACGGGCCCGTATTTGAGCTAACTGACCTCTTGTTGTAATCGCGATTAGAAATAGCGAATATGGCGAAACATCGACGATAGCCCTCTAACAAATCCAAAATGTTAACCGAGGCTCACCTTCTTAAACAAGCGAGAAGGGCGAAAAAGCAAAAAAGGGGGTTTAATAAATATGGTGGTTACCAGGGAAATCGGTATTCGCACCAAAGGAGAATGCGACCTCATTGACATCACCGCTCAGGTAAAGCGGGAGGTTTTAGGCTCAGGCATCAATGTGGGCACGGTGACCATATTTATTAGCGGGTCGACAGCCGGCATCTCCACCATCGAGTACGAATCGGGGCTGGTAGCCGATTTTCAAGGTATGTGTGATCGGACCGTCCCCAGGAACATCCCCTATCAGCATGACCGCCGTTGGAGAGATGGCAATGGGTATTCTCACGTGAGGGCCTCCCTCTTGGGTCCCTCTTTAGTAGTGCCCTTCACCGATAAAACCCTTCACTTGGGCACATGGCAACAGATTGTAGTGGCGGATTTCGATAATCGTCCTCGCTCCAGAGAGATCGTGCTGCAGATCATGGGCGAATAGATTGACAAACTGGCAAGTTTGTTGTACAAATTATTGATTTTAATTTTACCCCCCGCGATGTCTAGACATTTGGGGGATGATAAGCATATAATATCTCAATTACAAGGGGGACAGATGGCCTCAACAAAAGAGATTTTAGCAAGGTCTGAGCTATTTAAGAGGCTAACCAACGAGGAGCTGGAGAAGGTAGCGGGACTGGGGCGACAGGAGATCTACCCGGAGGAGTTTACCATATTCAGCGAGAGCGCAATGACCGGTGACCTGTACATTGTGGATGTGGGGAAAGTAGCGGTGGAGATGAAACTTTCCGTTTACCCGGGGTTAGTACAACAGGCGACGGTGGAAGTCGTTCTCGAGGGAGATGCCTTTGGCTGGTCCGCAGTTTTGGGCTCCCCTATATACTCCTTTTCGGCAAAGTCCGTGGAACCGGTCAGGTTGGTCGCCATAGATGGGGAGCGCTTGCATTCTTTATTGGACGAAAACCCTGATATGGGCTACAGAGTGATGTCAGCTCTGGTAGAGGTTGTTTCCTCAAGCATGAGGAGTGTCAAAAGAACGCTGTTGGCCTGAATGTACCTCTGGCTGCGGCACTAGACACTGATAGATTATTTATAATTTTGGCGGAGAAAGGGAAAACAGGTGGCCACGATTAAGGAGGTTCTAGCAAGCTCCGACCTATTTAAAGGGATAGCCGACGAAGGGCTGAAAAAAATAGCGGCACTGGCTCAAGCGGAGTCCTATGAAGTGGGAGCAATCCTGTTCACCGAGGGCAGCGCGACCCGGGATGTATACATTATCAAGGAGGGGAGGGTGGCCCTGGATTTGAGCCTTTCCCCGACCCCTGGTGTGGGGAAACAGACAACGGTGGAGACCCTCAGCAATGGGCAGATCTGTGGCTGGTCCGCAGTCGGCGGCACCGCGGTATACAGCATGACGGCAAGGTGCACAGAGCCGGTTAGGATGATCGCCATAAATGGGGAGCGCTTGCGTTCTTTATTGGACGAGAACCCTAATATAGGCTATAGAGTGATGGAAAATATGGCAAAGATCATCTCCTCAAGGCTCAGGAATATCAGAATGACGCTGCGCGTATTTCATCGCTAGCGACAGAAGCCTGGAACAAATTTACCTTGCCCCAGCAAGACTAGGATATGAAAGCAGGGAGCAATCTAGAGAAGGTTCTGGAAAGCGGAGTGTTTGCTGTCACTGGTGAGATAGGCCCTCCGCAAAGCGCTGACCCGGAGGTGATCAGGGAGAAGGCGAGGCTACTTAAGGGAAACGTTGACGCCTTCAACGTCACCGATGGCCAGACAGCCATCGTCCGTATGGCAAGCTGGTCGGCATGCCTCATCGGGATGAGGGAGGGGCTTGAGCCCACGGTTCAGATGACATGCCGTGACCGAAATCGGATCGCCCTTCAGATGGATATATTGGGCATGGCAGCCTTGGGGATGAAGAATCTCCTCTGCCTCACCGGGGACCATCAGTCCTTTGGCAACCATCCTCAGGCTAAGGGTGTCTTTGATATCGATAGTATCCAACTCCTTCAAATAGCGAAAAACATGCGCGATGAAAAGAGATTCCAGAGCGGCGATGAGATCTCCGTTGAGCCTCGCCTTTTCATCGGGGCCGCAGCCAACCCCTTTGCCGATCCCTTTGACTTTCGGGTAATTCGCCTTGCTAAGAAGATAGCGGCGGGTGCCGACTTCATTCAGACCCAGATCATCTATAATGTGGAGAAGTTTGCCAGGTGGATGGAGGCGGTGCGCCAGCGAGGGCTGCATAAAAAGGTATATATCCTTGCCGGTGTGGCGCCGATTAAATCGGCAGGAGCAGCTCGGTACATGAAGACTAAGGTTCCGGGCATGGATGTCCCCGATGAGGTGGTGGAGCGCATGGCCAGCGCTCCTAAGGGCGAGGCCAAGATGGTGGGCATCGACCTCTGTGTGGAAATCATCAACCAGGTGCGCCAGATCGAGGGCGTGGCTGGTGTTCATATAATGGCCATCGAATGGGAGGAGGCGGTCGCTGAGATCTGTGAGAAGGCTGGGCTGCTGCCTCGCCCTTAGCTATCCGCTTAATTACTCGGCCACAAACCCCCTCAACTCCTCAGGAATTCTATCCCGGTCGCTGGCAATTGCCGGCACGATAGGTGGCTGACCGCAGCTCTCCAATATCGCCTGTCCCTGAGAACCAAGCAGGAGTTTTAGGAAATCTATCGCTCGCTGGGGGTGGGGGGCGTTCTTGGGGATGGTGATCCCATAGATGATGGGCGCCCCGGTCTGGGTGGCAGTGGAGCCCGGCTCGCTGCCGGTCACATTGACCGTGGCGGTGGCATAGAACTCCTCGTGCCCCATGCTTGACAGATCGATCTCGTCCGGCAGGGTGATAAAGTCGAAACCGTGCTGCGTGGCCACTGAGCGGTACTCAAAGGCATAGTCCAGGTTCCCGGAATCGAGCAGGTAGAGAAGATCGACCGACCCGGGCTTTACCACCTCCCCCCAATCACCGCCGACTCGTCCGCGATCCATTTCGTCGCCACCCTCCGGTATGGGAATAAGCGCGTCATAGAGACCGGAGGCGTTGGCATCGGGGGTCAGCCCAAAATCGCCGGCTTCATCATAGTAATAGCTTTGGGCCAACTGAACCACCATCAGCGTGCGGTAACCGCAGGGGTCAGCATCGGGGTCGGAGTGGCCGTAGGTCACATCCTCATTGACGAAGACATCATACCAGGTGCGGTTGCCGTTTTTTATCTCACTGGCGAAGGGAGCACCATCCCGGTAGGCAATCACCATCGCGTTTGTGGCAAAGCAAATATACCAGTCAGCATACTCGGGGAACATCAGCTCCTCGATGTCCAGATAATTGGCCGAGCCGATGATGTCACATGGCTTGCCCATCTCCGTCACCTTTCTTATCGTGGTGAGGCTCCCTGCCGATTCGGTGACCACCTTCACCCCATAAGTTTCCTCGAATTCCTCAGCTAGCTGGTCAAAGGGCACCGCAAGGCTTCCAGCGTGAAAGATGATGAGCCCCGGCTGGGAGGTGCAAGCGCTAGCTACCAGCACTAATATCAGCGCCAGGGCTGCAAATGGTAAAACTACTCTTTTCATTCTATCCTCCCTTTTAAAATTTAAAAGATATGGACCGCCGATGCCTTGAAGGTTACATAGACCTCCTCACCCTCGGCGAGCCCCAGTTCCTCAAAGGAGCGGCGGGTGACCAGACACACAAGATCCAGGGGGGTGCTCACCATGAGGTAGCAGGTCGCACCACGGTCGGCGATATCGGTAATGGTGCCCTTGAGCGAGTTTCGGGCACTGGAGATGAGAGGCTCCTTTGAGATGAGGATGTCCTCGGGGCGCAGGGAGGCATGAAGCCGCCCCCTGAGTTCGGTCACCACCTCGAACTCCGTGCCATTGATGGCGATGATCACCTGCTCTTGCTCGCCATCGCGCACCTCACCGGTGAAGATATTGCGCGTCATGGCGAAGCGGGCGACAAATTCCGAGTTGGGCTGGCGGAAGATCTCATCCGGGGTTCCTATTTGCAGGATGCGCCCTGCGCCTAAAACGGCGATCCGGTCGCCTAGAGCGATCGCCTCCTCAAAGTCGTGAGTGACATGGATGATCGTCTGCTTCAGACGCTGGTGGATCTGCCGTAATTCCTGCTGCACTCCCTCCCGGTGCTGCGGGTCGAGGGCGCTCAAGGGCTCGTCAAGCAGAAGCACCTGCGGGCTGGTGCTGAGGGCTCGGGCCAGAGCAGCCTTCTGCCGCTCCCCGCCGCTTAGGGTATCGGGGCTTCGCTCCAGGAGATGGGTGATCCCTAAAAGCTCCGCCAGCCACTCTATTACCCTCCCCATCTCCTCCGCTGGCCTCCTCCTCTGCTTCAGCCCGAAGAGAAGGTTATCCTTTACCGTGAGGTGGGGGAAGAGGACGTAATCCTGATAGACAAACCCGACCCCCCTTTTCTCTGGCTCAAGCTTGGTAACCTCCCTCCCATCGAGCCAGATCTCCCCGCTCTGGATAGGGTGAAGCCCGGCGATGGACTCAAGGAGCACTGTCTTCCCCGCCCCGGTGGGTCCCAGGATGATGAAGTACTCCCCCTTTTCCACCCTGAGATCGATCCTGTCAAGGAGGAAGTCCTCCAGATTCACGGTCAGCTTCTTTATCTCGATCATGCTCGCTCCCCCCGATAGGCGATAGTCCGCAGCGCCACGAATATGACAAGGCATATGATGATGAGCAGGGTGGCCACGGGCAGGGCGTAGTCGAGGCCATATTCCTCCAGGCGATTATAGACTAGGATGGGGGCGATCTTGGGGTAAGAGCAGAGAACCAGCACCGCCCCGAACTCGCTTATCCCCCTGGCCCACATCATCACCGCACCTCCAAAGATGCTCCTTTTGGCCAGGGGCAACGATACCCTGAAGAAGGTCTGCCAGGGTGAGGCGCCCAGGGTGCGGGCCACCTTCTCCAACCTGACGTCCACCTTCTCAAACCCCTGCTTTGCCGAGTCGATGAGAAAGGGAACGCTCACAAAGAGCATGGCGATGACGATCCCAGGGACCCCAAATACGAAATCGATGCCCACAGCATGAAAAGCCCTCCCCATAAGGAAATTTTGCCCGAAGACGAAGAGTAGGGCAATACCGGCGGCGATGTGGGGCACCACTATGGGAACATCGATGAGCGCCTCCACAAACCGCTTCCCCGGGAAACTGTGGCGTGCCAGGAAATAGGCCAGTGGCACGCCGAGAACAAGCCCCACTCCCGTGGCAATTAGCGCAGTGTAAAGGCTGAGCCCGATGGCGCTCCTCACCTCCCCCTCAAGCAGGGTGTCCCACAGTGTCGCTGGGCTGGTGGAGAAGATCATCTTGCCCAGGGGGATGAAGATGAAGAGCAGGATAAGCATCCCCAGAAGGAAGAAAGCGAGGGTCAGCCTCCTTTGAGCGCTCCATCTCAGGACGTTTTTGATCATGGCTAGAGTCCTCCCTTAAAAAGGTTTGGTATGAAAATAGGATGCCTGTGAGACTATGTTATTCTGAGGCGAAGAATCTCCGTGTGTCTGCGAGAGGGGGCTCCTCGGCTGGTTTGCTCCGGAATGAAAAATACCTCCAAAAGGAGGCTTGCTAACGATAAACAGAGCTATCGTCAGGCTCTCCTTTCCAAGCACGGGGGGCGCTCCCATTTCTCGGAACACCGTATCGGCTGCTCGCCATGTCCCGATTCATCGGGGTTTAGGCGCGACAGCTCGGAAAGCTTTTCCCACTTTATAACACAAATCCAAAGGGGAGTCAATCTCTTGACTTCCCCGGCGGCGAAGAATAGAATATCTGTGGGATGCTTGGGTTAATTTTGAAGCTAGTGTAGAAAAGCGCCTCGCTATATCGGGGCGCTTTCTAATTTCGAGGAGGTCATGATGCAATCAAGTCTCATCGGCAAGATTGAAAAGGCGAAGCGTTATGCCCAGGAGCGGGAGCGCATCACCTTTTCCGACTTCACAGTGAGCTTCCGGGGGGAGCACAACACCTATACCCTTAGCTATAAAGTGGGGCAGTGGCACTGCTCTTGTAGCTTCTTCTCTGGATGGGGGCTTTGTAGCCATACCATGGCACTTCAAAGGATTCTATCTGAAATGCTGCCTGAGGAATCCCTCCCCCTGAAGGCCGGGGCAAAGCTAGAGAAGGCTTAAGCATACTTTATTCTCTTTTTTACTATGGTAAGTCGGAGAAATAGCTGCTTAGTCGTAAGGGATTCCCTTTATGTATTCTATCGCTTCGGCGGCAACGAAGAGCGATCCAGTGGCACAAATGAGGTCCCTTGGCCCGGCCATCTCCAGAGCGCTCTCAACCGCCGCGGCCACGCTTTCTGCCATCACCCCTGTCACCCCTTGCCTTTCCAGCTCCTCAAGGAGCAAGGCAGGGGCGAGCGCCCGAGGGTGGCGGGAACGAGTAGCAATGGCCATGCTGGAAAGCGAGGCCAGCTCCCCCACTATCCCCCCGATATCTTTATCGGATGACGCCCCAATTACCAGGATTAATCGATCGTAGTTAAGATACTCTGCGATGGCCTCCTTCAGCCTCCTTGCCGAGTCGGGGTTATGGGCGCCATCGACCAAGAAAAGCGGCTCACGTCTCAGGATCTCCAGCCGCCCCGGCCACCGAACCCGAGCCAGTCCCTGAGCGATGTCCTCAGCCCCGATAGCGAGAGCCTCCAGGGCGGCGACAGCAGTAGCAGCGTTTTCCAATTGGTGCTTGCCAAGAAGGGGAATGGTGAGCTGATGAGTCCCTGTCTTCCCCGTTACCTCAAAAGATTGCCCTGCTAAGTCTGAAGTCAATTTTTTCCAGGTGACATCCCGGCCCACTGTGGTAAGGCTTGCCCCGTGGTGGCGGCAGACCTCTGTTATCACCCTCTCAGCCTCGCTGGGCTGCGGTGCGCTTACCACAAGAGCCCCAGGCTTGATGATACCTGCCTTCTCCCTTGCTATCTTAGCCAAAGAATCGCCCAGCACAGCGGCATGGTCCAGACTTATCGAGGTGATCACGCAGAGCTGTGGCGTTACCACATTGGTTGCATCGAGCCGTCCTCCCAATCCCACCTCCAAAACCTGGAAGTGGACTCGCCGCTCCTTGAAGAAGGCGAAGGCGAGGGCGGTCAATATCTCGAAGGTGGTGAGCTCGCCATAATTGTGGCGCCGATTCACCTCATCGATCTCAGGCTGCAACCTCGCTGCCAGGGCGGAAAACTCCTCCTCAGTAATCATCTCACCATTGATGGTCATCCGCTCCCGAAAGGTATGCAGGTGGGGGGAAGTATAAAGCCCCGTCCGATAGCCAGCGGTGGAGAGGGCGGAGGCGATCATCGCCGCGGTGCTCCCTTTTCCTTTGGTACCCGCCACGTGAATCGACCGGGAGGTGAGGTGAGGGTTGCCCAATCTCTCCAGCAGTTCCGCCATACGCCTCAAGTCGAAGTTGGCCGCCGTATAGAGGAAGCCGGGCAATTTTTCGTAGTCAGTAAAACTCAGGATGTAGTCGAGCGCTGCCTGGTAATCCACGGGGGCTATTATATCATGAGCGGCGGGAATGAGCGAAAAAGGGCGAAGAAATGGTATAATATTACGACCCATGTTTACCCACCTTCACGTTCACACTGAATATAGCCTCCTCGATGGCCTGTGCCATATTCCCCAGCTCATCTCCCGGGCAAAGGAGCTAGGGATGGATAGCCTGGCGATCACCGATCATGGTGCCATGTATGGGGCAATGGAATTTTACCAGGCTGCCAGAGAGGCTGGGGTAAAGCCCATCCTGGGGTGCGAGCTCTATATGACACCCTTTGGGCATCGCTCCAGAGACCCCGCCGACAAAAATCCCTATCACCTCATCCTGCTCGCCAAGAACGAGGAGGGTTATCAAAATCTCCTTCAACTCACCACCAAGTCCCATCTCGAGGGTTTCTACTATAGGCCCAGGGTGGATGGGGAGCTTTTAGCGGAGCACTATGAGGGCCTGGTGGCCCTCTCAGGGTGCCTCCAAGGCGAGGTTCCGCGCCTCATCCTGGATGGTCGCGCTGAGGAAGCCAGGAAGGTGGCCCTCTGGTATAAGGAGGTCTTTGGCGATTTCTACCTCGAACTGCAGCGCCACCCCATAGCGGAGCTGGAGCGGGTAAACCCCCAGCTCATCGCCCTCGGCCGTGAGCTGGAGATCCCCCTTGTGGCCACCAACGATGTCCACTATACCTTGAAGGAAGATTTCCCCTCCCACGAGCTTCTCCTTTGCATTCAGCGAAACACCACCATTTACGATGAGAAGCGGATGAGGATGGGGGATTCCTTCTACCTAAGGAGCGATGAGGAGATGGTGGAGCTCTTCTCAGACCTTCCCCAAGCCCTGGAGAACAGCCAGCATATCGCCAAGCTATGCCATCTTGAGTTGGAGTTCGGGCGGTCTCTCCTCCCTGAGGTGGTGACGCCCCAGGGCCAAACTGCTGGCGATTACCTCGGGGAGCTTTGTTGGGAGGGGCTCAGGCGTCGCTTTGTCGAGCCTGCTCCTGAGATCGTGGCGCGCCTGGAGTATGAGCTGGACATAATACGAAAAACCAATTTCGCTAACTATTTCCTCGTCGTTTGGGACCTCATATCCTTTGCCAAAGAACGAAAAATCCTCTTCGGGGTCCGGGGCAGCGCCGCCGCCAGCCTCGTTCTCTACTCCCTCGGGATCACCGATATCGATCCCCTGGAAAATAAGCTGGTCTTCGAGCGCTTCCTTAATGTGGAGCGCAAGGAGCTGCCGGACATCGACCTTGACTTTCAGGATGAGCGGCGCGATGAGGTGATCTCCTATGCCGCTCAAAAATACGGTCCTGAGTGTGTGGCCCAGATCATCACCTTCGGCACCTTCGGGGCCAGGGCGGCGATCCGGGATGTGGGCCGCGCCCTGGCAATGCCTTATGGGGATGTCGATCGGGTGGCAAGATTGGTTCCCCCAAATGTGGCCCTGGAGCGGGCCCTGGAGGAGAACCCGGAGCTAGGTGAGCTCTATCGCGAGGATGAGGGGGTGCGCCAGTTGGTAGATGATGCCCGTCGTCTTGAGGGCATCGCTCGCCATGCCTCAACCCACGCTGCCGGTGTGGTCATCTCCAAGGAGCCGCTCACCCGTTACGTGCCCCTTCAGCGACCGACCAAGGCAGTTGAAGGGGCGATCGCCATGACCCAGTTCCCGATGGAAGCCATCGCCCAGATAGGCCTCCTTAAGCTGGACATCCTGGGTCTGGCGAACCTCACCGTCCTGGAGAAAACCAGGGAGCTCATCGCCCAGACCAGGGGGGTGGATATCGACCTGAGCGAGATCCCCCGCGATGACCCTAAAACCTTTGAGCTCCTCTCCTCAGGGGAGACCACAGGGGTGTTCCAGCTTGAGGGGGGGGGGATGCGCCATTTCGTCAAGGAGCTCAAGCCCACCTCCTTTAGCGATATTGCCGCCATGATTGCCCTCTACCGCCCCGGCCCCATGCAGCACATCCCCAGTTTCATCAAGGCAAAGCACGGCCTTGAGCCGATCCACTTCCCTCACCCCACCCTCTCCCAGATATTGGGGGAGACCTATGGGGTGATTGTTTATCAGGACCAGGTGCTCCTTATCGTTCAGGCCTTCGCCGGCTATAGTCTGGGGGAGGCTGATGTCTTCCGAAAGGCCATGGGTAAGAAGATCCCTGAGGTGATGAGGAGGGAGCGAAAGAACTTCATCGCTGGGGCCGAGCAGCGGGGATTTTCCGCCGAGCTGGCAAGGGAGATTTTTGAACTTATCGAGCCCTTCGCTGGCTATGCCTTCAACAAGGCTCATAGTGTGAGCTATGCCATGATCGCCTATGAGACCGCCTACTTTAAGGCGAACTACCCCGCTGAGTTTATGAGTGCGTTGCTTACCATGAACATCGGGCAGCCAGAGAAGATACGCTCCGCCGTCAACGAGTGTCATCGTCTAGGCATCCCCGTTTTGCCACCGGACATCAACAAAAGTGAGGCCACCTTTGTTATTGAGCGAGAGGACGGGCAGGGGGAGAGTGAGCAGAGGATTCGCTTCGGGCTGGCGGCGATCAAGAATGTTGGTTTTGGGGCTGTCGAGCCGCTCATCGCTGCCCGCGCGGAGGGGGAGTTCCGGTCTATCGCCGACTTTTGCCGCAGAGCCGACCTCAGGGCCATCAATAAACGCGCATTGGAAAGCATGATCAAGGTGGGGGTGCTGGACCCCCTGGGGAGTCGCGGTGCCCTTCTTGCGAGTATCGACCGCATCATGTCCCTGGCCCAGCGGGAAAAACGGCTTAAGGAAACGGGGCAAGCCACTATGTTCGACCTGTGGGGGGAGAGCGTGCCCCTGCCCATGCCTGCGCTGGAGCTGGAGGGGGGCGATGCCCTCCTTAAAGAGAAACTGGCCTGGGAGCGGGAGCTTCTGGGACTCTACCTCTCGGAGCACCCCTTCAGTGGTGCCGCCTCAAAGCTTGCCCCGCTTACCGACGCCCTATGCGGTCAGATCGATGAGGAGATGGTGGGGCAGGGGGTGACGACTGCCGGCATGGTTTCCTCGGTGAGGCAGCTATTCACCAGGGAGGGACGCCCCTTTGCGAGCGCCACCCTCGAAGACCTCGATGGACGGATCGAGGTTACCGCCTGGCCTGAGGTCTACCAGCGCACCAGGGAGCTCTGGAGGGAGGGCAACATCCTTCTGGTGGAAGGGAAGGTGCGCGTCCGGGGGGAGCGGGTGCAACTGAGCTGTGAGCGGGTGCGTCAATATCGTCCCGAGGAGGGTGTGCCAGCCCCGCCCGCGAGGCGCAGGCTCCTGATTAATATTGCCCAGACTGACGATGAGGAGGGCGATGTGGTGCGCCTTCACCGGATCTTCGATGCCCTTAGGGATTATCCTGGAGGGGATGAGGTGCGCCTCAGTGTGACGCGCGGGGATGAGGTTATTAACCTCAAGCTCCCCGAGGTGACCACAGGCTACTGCTCGGAGCTCCACCAGCGACTCGCCGCCATCGTTGGCGAGGAAGCCCTGGCAGTGGCATAACCTAACGTGATGAGGCCTCCAACTCGAGGAGGCGTTTTCGCATCTTCAGCCTGTCCCCTGAGCCGCGGGGATTGCCATCTTTGCCTACCACCCGGTGGCAGGGCACCACAATGGGGAGGGGATTTTTCGCCAGTGCCTGCCCCACAGCACGCAGCGCCCTCGGCTTTCCGATCTGCTGGGCGATCCCGCTGTAGCTTTTGGTTTCACCGTAGGGGATGGTGCGGGTCGCCTCCCATACGGCGCGTCTAAAGGGAGAGGCGCCGGCTAAATCGAGTTCATCGTCAAAGGAGACCTGCTCCCCCTCAAGATAGCGCCTGAGCCGATGGGGCAGGTCGCCAAAGGGGGTGGGATCGGCGATCGCCTCGGGCAAACCCTCCACAATGAGCTGAGGCACCGCCCCCCGGGAGGGTTGAGGCAGCACGATGTGCCGCAACCCCCCACCGGAGCCCACCAGCCCTATCTGGCCAAGCTCGGTGTCAAGAAGGGTATAGCTCATCCCCACTGCTGCCCAATTATATGTGACACCTTTCTGGAGCGCAATAACCTTTTTCGTTCGCCCCCATCCACCATCCGAGCGATCATAGCCCCCTTTCTTTTTTTAAAAATATAGCTAAATTTAAATTTAGTCTATAGACTAGACACAATCTATATTGTGTCTTGACAAGGGCTTGGGCATGTGTTAAGATGAAGACGTAAGATAGCACCTTAATAACTGGATAGTGGAAGGAAGGTTCTTTGATGGAGAGTTTGATCCTGGCTCAGGATAAACGCTGGCGGCGTGCCTAATGCATGCAAGCCGAACGCTCCGATTTATCGGAGAGTGGCGAATGGGTGAGTAACGCGTAAGAACCTACCCTCAAGTGGGGGATAACCCCGAGAAATCGGGGCTAATACCGCATAAGTTCCCTGATCGTATCGGGGAGGAAAGCTGAGGCGCTTGAGGAGGGGCTTGCGTCCGATTAGCTAGTTGGTGGGGTAAGGGCTCACCAAGGCTGAGATCGGTAGCTGGTCTGAGAGGATGGTCAGCCACACTGGGACTGAGACACGGCCCAGACTCCTACGGGAGGCAGCAGCAGGGGATATTGCGCAATGGGTGAAA
>CAZOVW010000023.1:0-16217 GCA_964583545.1 uncultured Dehalococcoidales bacterium
CTGCTTCCCAGCCTCAATGCCTCTGCTATCGCAACAACCACCAATGCCCTGATGAATAACACAGCTACGGCAGACCTCATCAACAGCCTGCTTCCTAGCCTAAGCTCAAGTGCTGTTGCAACAACTATCAATCGCGTCCTTGGTAATGCATCCCTCTCTGGCTTCATCAACCGCCTGCTTCCCAGCCTCAATGCCTCTGCCCTGAATACAACCCTGAAAGGTATTAATGGCACATTGGTTGATAACCTGATAGGAAGGCTAAATATCAGTGACCTCGTCCCACTAATGCGCCCCATGCTTGTTGGCCCCGGTAATACCACCAGTAACACCGTTAAACTCCTAAACGCTATGTTCCAAAGTTTCGAAACTCCTGGGATGTTTCCTGCGTTCTCTATGGAGATACATTATGTAATTGTAATAAGGCTTGACATTACGGAGATGAGGTACGAACCCCCAAGTCGTGACTATCCCAATGGCAGGATCTGGGTTGTGCTCCGGTAGCTTTTGCTTGGCATATTAATCATGAAAAAGCTCATATCTGTTCTTTTGATACGGCACGGGTGGAATAATGCCATAGTTAGCGTAACCGACTTTGTTATCTTGCAGTTTGTGAGAATTTCCCCTTTGCTTGGTCGGCAGCGAGGTAACACTCTTCTCAAGCTCATCAGGCTCACTGCCAAATTTGTGCCATACGGATACGCTAAGTCTATCCTCCTTGCATTTGATAAAATGGCTTGTTTGGAAGGGCATCCATTAGCCTCTTTAGTCAAGCAAGCACTTCGCCGACAAAATCCTCGTTATCTTCGCAGCGAGTTATTCACCTTCTTTATCAGGTATTTCTGGTATGGGTGTGATAGGCGTGACGGGTTTCGCAATAAGGGAACATGGGTGCCAACTACCTATGTCATCAGTCCTACTATGCGCTGCAATTTGCGCTGTAAAGGCTGCTATGCCGCTTGTTATGATAAAAAAGATGAACTCGAGTTCGAGGTAATTGACCGAGTGGTGAAGGAAGGCAAGGATTTGGGGATGTACAACGTCTATATCAGCGGTGGGGAACCCTTCCTTCGAGAGGACATGTTGGATATTTACCGGCGGCACAACGATGTGTTCTTCCAGGTCTTCACCAACGGCACGCTGATTGATGCTAGCTTATCCAGGGAGCTTGCTAGGCTGGGCAATGTAGTCCCGCTAATCAGCCTGGAGGGCTTTGAGGAAGAGACGGATAGCTGGCGAGGGAGAGGTACTTTCCAGAAGATAATGGCTGCTATGGATGATCTGCGTGAGAATGGTGTGCCCTTCGGCTGCTCTATCGTAGTAACACGATTCAATATAGATACTATTCTCAGCGATGAGTTCAATGATATGCTCGTTGAGAAGGGGTGCCTACTGGGCTGGCAATTTTTATACTCACCTGTGGGTCACCCTCCTTCCCTGGAGCTAATGCCGACCCCGGAGCAGCGTCTGAGAATGAAGAGGAGGGGTGCGGAGCACATACGAACCAACAAAAAGATCTTCATGGTAGACAATCACGATATAATTTATACGAATGGTTGCTATGCCGGGGGCAGACACTTCTTTCATATTAATTCCCGTGGTGATGTTGAGCCCTGTGTATTCATCCCTTTCGCCGTGGATAATGTTCATGAGAAATCGCTGAGAGAAGTTCTGGAGTCGCCTTTCCTCAAAGCCTTTAGGGCTCGACAGCCCTATGGGAAGAACCTCTTGTGTTCCTGTGCGGTTCTAGACCATGTGGAGGTGATTCGAGAAATCGTAAATGAATTTCATCCCTACCCTACCTATCCTGGCGCTGAGGCACTGGTCAACGAGTTTTATCAGCCGCTGATTCAATATGCCAAAGAAGTAGCAAAATTAATGGACCCTGTGTGGGAGGAGGAATACCAGGGCTATAAGTGCAATTCCTTCGTCTCGCTCCTCGAGAGGAGCGCGGAGTTATATCAACGCTCCTCTACTCCTCCTTAAGCACATTAATTTCTTAATATTGACTTGCTTATAGCTTGGTGATAAAATGCACAAGGAGGCGATTAAGTATCCATGGCGATTGTTTCGAATCGAGCTGCCCCAACTCTATCTAACCATAGGGATGGGGCTTTTTAACGAAAGGAGGGGTCTATGGCAGTGGCAAGGCTTTTTCGAGACCCCTTGATTGCAGCAAGGGCTGCTGAGGAGTTGAAATCGCAGGGTTTTAAGGCGCAGGAGATCGGTATTCTGGTGCGCGACAGGGCGAAGGCGGAAAGACTGGGCACGAAGGCCACCGAGGAGATTGGGGCAGCGTTAACTAATTTAGACCTCCCTGAGGATACCATTAGATACTATGAGTTTGGGGTCTCCGTAGGCGGCGTCCTGATCAGTGTTAATGCCGATGAGGCGCGCCTTGCCCAGGCTCGTGAGATTCTGAGAGGGGCCGACCTCGGGGTCGCTCCAGCGAGGGGGAAGATGTGGGCCTCAAGCCCGGCATTCCCCGCCGCAGGAAGGATGACGGAGACCGACCCTACTGACGCCAAGATGACCGGCGATTTCCGACGATATTAGCTGCATTTTATAGGAGGGAGAATTGTCTCGATTTATTGCCACTTCAGCTATCAGGGGCGCTCATGGAGTTGTTAAGAAGGCTGAGGAGATGCTCAAGAACGCCCTGGAGAAGCACGGGGCCGATACACCTGTTGCATTTGTTGATAAGGAAGGGGTAGGCACAACCTTCTTTCTCCCCGTGATCTACGGCTATTCCGGGCATAAGGTAGAGAAGCTGGGCGATATGACATGGCCATTAGAGCACGCCAGGAGCCTGCTGCCGCCGGTGCCCGGCGAGAACCTGTGGCTGCCCTACCTTGGTGAGACCGCAGATGCCGGCGTGGCCACCCTGTTCGCTGAGGAGATTATCAAAGGGATCGAGTTTGTTGAGGGAAAGCAGCCTGAGACGCGTAATGGCTTCACCTTCAACGGCCCCATCAGCGATGTCCAGACGCGCTCGTGGGGAATTCAGATGGTCGATGGCAGCATGCCCGGTTTCGCTGCCGTTATCGGCGCCGCAAAGAGCAATGAGGTAGCGGTAAAGATCGTGCGCGAGCTTCAGTCCAAGGGTCAGCTCGTTTTCCTCTCCGCCATGTCCAACGGTCGCTCCATCGTCGACCAGCTACTAGAGGAGGGGGTGGAGCTGGGCTACCCCACCTTCACCGTCCCCTTTGGCACCGATACCGAGTCTACCGTTTACGCCGCCGGCTATGCCTCCAGAGCCGCCTTCAGCTTCGGCAATGTCAAGCCGGGTAACTTCCGCGAGGTACTCCTGTATAACAAGTTTCGCTGCTTCGCCTTCGCCCTGTGCCTTGGCCCCATGGATGACCTCAAGTGGGCTACCGGGGCCGGCGCTATCACCTACGGCTTCCCCGCCATCTGTGATACCGTGGTCCCCAATATCCTGCCCACCGGGATCACCAAATATGAACATGTGGTCAGCGTACCCTTCGATGATATTCCGGGCAGGGACGACCTGGAGCGGGCAGAGCGGCTGGTGCAGCGCTGCATCGAGGTCAGGGGCATTAAGATCAAGATCCCCTCGGTCCCCATCCCGGTTGCCTATGGCCCTGCCTTTGAGGGTGAGGTAGTCCGCCGTGAGAACATGCAGGTGGAGTTTGGCGGCAAGGGCGGCATCTGCTTCGAGTGGCTGACGATGAAGGACCCCGATGAGGTAGAGGACGGCAAGTTCACCGTGGTGGGGCCTGATATCGACAGCGTCGAAGTAGGGGCGAAAATCCCCCTCGGGATCATTGTCGAGGTGGCGGGGCGCAAGATGCAGAAGGACTTCGAGCCGGTTCTGGAGCGCCAGATCCACCACTTCACAAACGGTGCCGAGGGGATTCAGCATATCGGCCAGCGGGACATCGCCTGGATTCGCTTCAGCAAGGGTGCGGTTGAAAAAGGCTTCCAGCTCAAGCACCTTGGCGACATCCTTCATACCAACTTCCACAATGACTTCGGTGCCATTGTGGACAAGGTCCAGGTCACCCTCTATACCGAGCAGGCTAAGGTTAAGGAGCTAATGGAGCAGGCGCGCGAGGTCTATCGGGAAAGGGATGCCCGAATAGCAGGGATGACCGATGAAAGTGTGGACACCTATTATAGTTGCACCCTGTGCCAGTCCTTCGCCCCCAATCACGTTTGCATCATCAATCCCGAGCGCACCGGGCTCTGCGGCGCCTACTCCTGGCTGGACTGCCGCGCCGCCTATGAGATCAAGCCCACCGGCCCTAACCAGCCCGTTGCTAAAGGGCAGTGTCTCGACCCGGTGAAGGGGGTGTGGGCAGGGGTCAACAACTTTGTATATGACCACTCGAATAGGAACGTGGATCGTTTCACCATATACTCCCTGATGGATTCGCCGATGACTACCTGTGGCTGCTGCGAATGCGTCATGATCGTCATCCCTGAGGCCAACGGGGTTATGGTTGTTTCACGGGATGATTACAGCATGACACCCTGTGGGATGACCTTCACCACATTGATGGGCACCGTAGGCGGCGGTCAGCAGACGCCGGGGATGATGGGGCATGGCAAGCGTTATATCCTGAGCAATAAGTTCATCCCGGTGGAGGGCGGCATCAAGCGGGTGGTCTGGCTCTCCAAGAATCTTAAAGAGGAGTTTGCCGAGGAACTTAAGGAGGTCTGTGAGCGCGAGGGGGTACCTGACCTCATGGATAAGATCGCTGATGGCGATATCGCCACCACGGTGGATGAGCTGCTGCCCTTCCTCGAGGAGAAGGGGCATCCCGCGCTTACTATGGAACCTCTGATTTAATGGAAAAACCTGGAGGAACACCTAACAAGGGTCGAATTCCTCGGCCCTTGTTTTGTGGGTGAGAAAGGAGGGAGCGTTATGTCAGCAGTGGAAGTGCCTGCTGAGAAGTGGACGGGAAAGGTGCATGAGGTGATGCTGGGAGGCAATGGTGGCCGCAAGAGCGTGACCGTTGGTGGCGAGACTACCCTGCCCTTCCTCCACTTTGAGGGCGCGGTGCCCCATAAACCCTTGATCGCCGTAGAGGTTCAGGACCGCAATCCGACTGATTGGTCGCCCCACCTGATTTCCGCCTGGGGCGATGTGCTCGCTGACCCTGGGACCTGGGCTAAGAAGGCGGTGGAGTATGGCGCCGACATTATAGCGCTACGCCTCAGAAGCGCCCACCCTGAGGAGGCTGACACCGGTGCTGATGAAGCAAAGAAAAGCGTGGATAAGGTTCTCTCTGCAGTAGACATCCCCGTTATTGTGTTAGGGCCTGGGGTGGCGGAAAAGGACAATGAGGTGCTGGTGGCTGCCTCTGAGGTTGCCCGCGGGCAAAGGGTGGCGCTGGGGAACTGCGAGGAGAAAAATCATCGCACCATCGCCGCTACCTGCATCGCTGATGGCCATGTCGCCATTGCCAAGACCCCCATCGAGATCAACCTGGCCAAGCAGCTCAATATCCTCTTGTGTGATGTTGGGTTATCACCAGATTCTATCCTCATGGATCCCACTACAGGGGCTTTGGGCTATGGTATAGAATATTGCTACTCGGTGATGGAGCGGCTACGCCTGGCAGCCCTCGGGGGGGACACAATGGCAGCGATGCCCATGTTCTGTACCGCAGGTGAGGAATCATGGCGGCAGAAGGAGTCAAAGGTTACCGAAGGGGTGCCCCCATCGTGGGGTGACCACCTGGAGCGCTCGTTGGTCTGGGAGGAGATCACTGCCGCCATGCTGCTTAACGCCGGCGCTGATATTGTAGTGCTCCGGCACCCCAAGACGGTGACGCTGGTAAAGGCAACCATCGATAAGCTGATGAGAGCTTGAGAGGAGGACAGCGAAATGGCACTCACTGGTATTGAGATCTATAAGTTCTTACCGAAAACCAACTGCAAGGAGTGTGGTTTTCCTACCTGCTTGGCCTTTGCCATGAAGCTGGCGGCCAAGTCTGTGGAACTTTCCCTATGCCCCTATGTTTCCGAGGAGTCCAAGCAAGCCCTAGAGGCCGCTTCTCGCCCCCCGATTCGCCTGGTCACCATTGGCTCAGGCAGCCGGAAGATCGAGGTGGGCAATGAGGTGGTGATGTTCCGCCACGAGAAGACCTTCTATCACCCGCCAGGATTTGTGGTTAGAGTTAAGGATACTGACCCCGCTGATCAGCTATCCAGGTTCATCGATGAGGTGGCTGGCTACAGTGTGGAACGGGTGGGCATGGAGCTCAAGCTGGATGGCTTTGCTATTGAGAATGCGTCCAATAATGGTGAAAACTTCGTTAAATGTGTGGAATTGGTCAAATCTAAAGGCGATCTCCCCTTTGTTCTTATGTCAAATAACCTCTCGGTTATGGACCAGGCTCTGGAAAAGGTGGCCAGCGCCAAGCCGCTTATCTACGCCGCCACCAAGGAAAACTGTGATCAGATGGTGGAGCTTGCCAAGAAGCATCGGTGTCCGCTTGTGGTCCGTGAGCCCGCGGGGTTGAGCGAGCTTGCGGAGTTGGTGACGCGGGTGACGGATGCCGGTGTGGAGGATATGGTCCTTGACCCGGGTGCCCGCGAATTTGGCTCCTCCCTCACCACCCTAACCCAGATTCGTCGGCTGGCTATCAAGAAGAGCTTCCAACCTCTGGGCTATCCCGTCATCACCTTTCCTGGCGAGGGGTCAGCCAGCGCGGAGGAGGAGGCGATTCTTGCTGGGCAGCAGGTGGCTAAGTATGCCGGGATTGTTGTGCTCGATCACTTCACCCCGGGCATGTTCTATCCCCTGCTTACCCTGCGTCTCAACATCTATACCGACCCTCAGAAACCGATTCAGATGGCCCCGGGCATTTATGAGGTAGGGGCGCCACAAAAGGAAAGCCCGCTATGCGTCACCACCAACTTCTCCTTGACCTACTTCTCCATTGCTGGGGAGTTGGAGGGAAGCGGCTTCCCCTCCTGGCTTCTGGTGTGCGATACCGAGGGGCTCTCTGTGCTCACCTCATGGGCTGCGGGAAAGTTCGATGCGGAGAAGATTGCCAAAACGGTTAAGGAGTTCAACGTGGCTGATAAGATTAGCCATCGAAGCGTGATCCTCCCTGGCAAGGTGGCGGTCCTCAGAGGAGAGCTTGAGGAGGAGCTTCCCGACTGGAAGATCATGGTAGGGCCCCTTGAGGCCTGGGATGTGGGCAGCTTCCTGAAACAGCACTGGATAGCCTAGAGAATAAGGCCAACTAAGAGGGGTGGAAGATGAGTAAGACCATCGCTGTTGCGGGGAAGGGGGGTAGCGGCAAGACCACCATCGCTGCTCTCCTCATCGAATTACTCATGAAAAAAGGCGCAGTGCTCGCCATTGACGGCGATCCTAGTGCCAATCTTCATATGGCATTGGGTTTGCCCCTCGAGGAAACCGTGGGTGCGGTGCGTGAGGAGATAGCTGACCGCAGGGGCGCGGAGCGTATTGGCGTACCAAGGCCGGATTACATGGAGCTAAGGGTTCAAGAGGCACTAGTGGAATCGCAGGGGGTGGACCTTCTGGCGATGGGGCGACCGGAGGGCCCCGGCTGTTACTGTGCCGCCAATAACTGGCTCCGTGACTGCATCGACCGCCTGGCGGGCAACTACGACTATGTGGTTATTGATAGCGAGGCAGGTATGGAGCATATAAGTCGCCAGACGACGCGGGATGTGGACATCCTGCTTCTCGCCTCAGACCCCACGATCAGAGGGATCTCCGCCGCCGCGCGCATGAAGGAGCTCATTGGTGAGCTGAGGACCCATGTGGGTAGGATCGCCCTTGTGGTCAATCGGGTGAGCGATGGCCTGCCCACCGAGATCGGGCAGGCGATAGAGGAGGCAGAACTTGAGCTCATTGCGGTGCTCCCTGAAGATCCAGATATGATGAGGCTGGAGGTGAGGGGAGCGCCGCTGACCGGGCTGCCTGCTGAGTCCCCGCTTCGAAAGGGGGTTCTGGCACTCGCTGTGAAGCTCGGTCTAGCATGAAAGGAGGAAAACCATGCTTGCGATCGGGGAACGCATACAGATAATCTCCAAGGCGGTAAGGACCGCCATTGAGGAGCGGGACAAGGCCTTCATCCAGGACCTGGCGCAGCGCCAGGTGGCGAAGGGGGCTCAAATGCTCGACCTCAACATCGGTCCCCAGAAGAAGGCCGGCCCTGAGGTGATGGACTGGCTGGTGAACACCGTCCAGGAGGTGGTCGATGTCCCCCTGTCCTTGGATACGACCAATCCCGATGCCATTGAAGCCGGGCTTAAGGTATGCAAACAGAAACCGATGATCAATAGCACTAATGCCGACCCTAAGCGCATGGGAGTGTTGTTCCCCCTCGCGGCGAAGTACGATGTCAATATTATCGCGCTTACCCTGCGTGCCACCGGATTGCCGGTGAGCGCCGATGCCCGGGTGGAAATTCTCGTTGAAGACCTGCTCCCGGCGATCGAGCAATATGGCGTGAATCTTGAGAATGTCTATGTCGACCCCCTGGCGATGACCGTGGATGGCACCCAGGAGCATGCCCCAGAGGTCGTCAAGGCGACACATGTCATTAAGCAGGTAATGGATCCCCCCTTGCACATGACCTGCGGGCTTTCCAATGTGTCCAATGGCGCCCCGCGGGAGGTGAGGCCGATTCTTAACCGTGTCTTCCTTGTGCGGCTCATGGGTGCCGGGATGGATTCGGCGATCCTGGATCCCTTCGACGATGAATTGATGGAAACGATCCGCATCGTGGAGAGCCGCGATGATTCTACCGCTAAGGGGAGGGTTTACCTCGCCCTCTACGATGCCTGTGCTGCGGATGAGGAATTCGACCCCTCGATCGTCGACATGAGCGACCCTGAGCAGAGTGCCATCCTTAAGACCATCAGGGTCCTGGAGAACAAGGTAATCTACGCCCACAGCTATTTGCAGCTATAAGGACCTGCCGAACTCCCTCTCCAGTTGGGAGGAGGTGAAGCGGATCGTTGTCGGTCTGCCATGGGGGCAGGTATGGGGCATCTCCGTTTGCTCCAGCTCGCGCACCAGTTGGCGCGTCTCCTCCGTGCTTAATACCTGACCGGCTCTCACCGCGCTGTGGCAGGCAAGCGAAAGGGCGATCCTTTCCTCTCGTTTCACCTTGTCTCCTTCCTCACTGAGGGAATCCAGTATCTCGATCAAAGCCTGAGCTATATTCTCTTCGCGGAGTAAGGCGGGCACGGTACGCAGCAGGTAAGTTCGCGGGCCGAAGGGCTCGATGGCGAATCCATAGGATGCAAGGATCTCTCCGCCAGACTTTAGCATCTCCTCCTGGCGTGGCGTAACCTCGATGGTCAAAGGCTCAAGCATCCCCTGAACCTCCACCGCCCTTCTTGCCTGCTGGGTGCGCACCCGCTCAAAGAGGATACGCTCATGGGCGGCGTGCTGATCGACAAGATAAAGCCCATCGGGCCCCTCGGCGATAATATAGGTCGCGGCGAGTTGCCCGAGGACGCGCAGAATGGGCAGGGGCTCCGGGGAAAGTTTAAGGGCGAAGAGCGAGGGGTGGATGAGCTCCTCTCTGGAGGGCTTTGCCAAGCCATGTTCTTCAGGGTGGAGGGTGGGCACGCCGACTAGGCTGGGCTGCCTCCTCACCTGGGGCACGGTCATCCCCTTCACGAGAGCGGCGCGTACTGCTCGCTGGACGGTGGTGAACAAGGTTTGCTCATTGCGGAATTTCACCTCGGTCTTGGCTGGGTGGACATTGACATCGATATCCTGAGGTGGGAGGGAGATGTGGAGCACGGCGATGGGGTGTTTTCCTGTCATCAGCAGCCCTTCATAGGCATCCTCTGTGGCGCGACTGAGGAGGCGGCTCTGCACCCAGCGGCGATTGACGAAGAAGCTAAGGTAGCTTCGGCTGGAGCGGTTAAGGGAAGGGGGGCTCACAAATCCCCAGACCTGAGAATCCCCTTCCCCCACCGGGATCATTGCCTCGGCTGTCTCCAGCCTATAAACCTTGACCAGCACATCGCGGAGCACGCCATTGCCCGCGGTCTGAAAGACCATCCGCCCATCGAGGAACAAGCTGAACTTCACCTCTGGGAAGGCGAGGCTATACTGACTCACCAGATTTGAGATATGGCTGCTCTCTGTAGCGGGCGACTTGAGAAATTTGAGGCGGGCGGGGACATTTTGGAACAAGTGGCGCACGGTGACTGCGGTTCCCTGGGGGCAGGCTCGTTTCCCCGTTTCGACCACCGTGCCATTTTTCAGATTAAGATAGGCTCCTGCGAGCTCCTCCGGGGTGCGGGTCAATAGCTCAACCTGGGCTACCGCGGCGATGCTGGGTAGCGCCTCTCCCCTGAAGCCCAGGCTTGAAATGGCCTCAAGGTCTGCTAGGATGCTGATCTTGCTCGTGGCGTAGCGATGAAAGGCGAGTGTGACCTCGGTAGCAGGTATGCCTGTGCCATTATCAATAACCCTGATCAGGTTTACCCCTCCGCCGCGCACTTCGATAGAGACTTGGGTCGCGCCAGCATCGAGGGAATTCTCGATAAGCTCCTTGACCACTGAGGCAGGCCGCTCCACTACCTCACCAGCGGCGATCTTGGAGACGACCTCAGGCGCTAAGACCTTGATCGTCATTTGAAACTCACATTATCCAACTTGCCTTCTGGAAGAACAGCTCGGCATGGCCGCAGTTCCTGCAAATAAAGACATCGAATCGATAGTCCGGCCCCATGAAGCCATGCTTGCCATGCATGGAAAACTCTTCCTGCTCTAGTTCTTCACTCCCACACTTAGCGCATTTGATAGGTATGACCTCCGCTCTGCTTGGTAGCTTCATTGGTATCACCTCGTGGTCAGTGATCTAGGAGACGACCTCAGGCGCTAAGACCTTGCTCGGTATTTCTTACATTATCCACTTCGCCTTCTGGAAGAAGAGCTCTGAGTAGCTACATTCCTTGCAAATATAGACGTCGAATCGATAGTCCGGCCCCAGGAAGCCAAACTTGCCATACATTGACAGCTCTGCCCGGCTTAGTTCTTTACTCCCCCACTTGGCACATTTGGTTGGTATGGCATCCGCTCTTTTTGGTCTTGCCATTAGATCACCTCCCGCGCTTCTCTCTTCCTTTATAATCCCTTCTTCGCCTTGTTGTATAGCTCATTTACATCTTGCATCTCCTGCTTTTAATTTTAACCCTTCTTTCGCCCCGTTGTGTAGCCCATTAGATAAGGCGAACGTGCTCCCTCTGCTTACGGTCCTCTTCAACCATCTCTTCATACAGCTTGCGATGCTTCCTGGTCTCACAAGCCATCCAGGCTGTAGCAACCGCCATACAGAAGGTCGCTATTGCCATGATGAGCGTTACTATAGCCACACAGTCCATACTTCACCCATCCTCCGCCATGCGCTTCAGCTCATAGAGTTTATTCAGCGCCTCAAGAGGCGTCATCGAGTCCGGCTCAAGCTTCGCTAGCTCATCCACAACCGGCGAAGGGCCGCTGAGCAGAGGGAGCTGCTGTGGCACGGGCGCTTTTCTCTTCCGCCCCTTCTGTGGGGACTCCTTCTGCCTTCGACCGTTCTCCAGCACGGAGAGCACCTCCTCGGCGCGGTGAATTACCGAGCGGGGAAGTCCCGCAAGCTGCGCCACATGGATGCCATAGCTCTTATCGGCGCCTCCAGGCATGATCCGGCGCAAAAATATGACCTTGCCGTCCTCTTCAGCTACGGCAACATTGTAGTTCTTCACCCGTGGCAGGAAGTTTGCCAGCTCCACCAGCTCGTGGTAGTGAGTGGCAAACAGGGTCTTTGACCCAAGCCTGGGGTGATGGTGAATGTACTCGGCCACCGCCTGGGCGATGGAGATACCATCGTAAGTGCTCGTTCCCCTCCCGATCTCATCCAGGATCACCAGCGAACGGGGGGTGGCGTGGTTCAGGATATTCGCGGTCTCCTCCATCTCCACCATGAAGGTAGAGCGACCCATCGCCAGCTCATCCTGAGCGCCGACACGGGTAAAGATGCGATCGACCAGGCCAATAGTGGCTGAATCGGCAGGGACGAAGCTGCCGATCTGCGCCAGGAGCACGATGAGCGCCACCTGCCTTAAATATGTAGACTTCCCCGACATGTTGGGGCCGGTGAGGATCACCATCTGGGCATCCCTGTTGGAGAGGTGGGTATCATTGGGGACGAAGGGCTCATTGCTGATCATCTGCTCCACAACCGGGTGGCGACCGCTGGAGATGACGATGGTGTCCTCCTCGGTCAGCTTCGGTCTCACATAGCCGTAACGCACTGCCACCTCGCCCAGGGATGAGAAAACGTCCATCTGGGCCAGGGCGGAGGCCACCTCCAGGATGCGCTCGGAAGCACCTCCCACCTGGCTTGAGACCTGGCGAAAGATGTTCCCCTCAAGCTCAGCGATCCTCTCCTGAGCATTGAGGATTAGCGATTCATATTCCTTGAGCTGGGGGGTGAAGAAGCGCTCTGCGCTCACCAGCGTCTGCTTGCGGATGTAATCGGCAGGCACCTGGGGTAGATTGGGCTTTGAGACCTCGATATAGTAGCCGAAGACCTTGTTATACCCCACCTTGAGGGATTTGATCCCCGTCCGCTCCCGCTCCTGGCGCTCCAGGTTCGCCAGGTATTTCTTGGCCTCTCTCGATGCCGACCTGATCTCGTCCAGCTCTGGTGAGAAGCCCTCCTTAATCACACCTTCGCCGCGGCTTTGGGGGGGCTCCTCAGCGATCGCCTGGGAGATTAAGGCAACGATATCCTGGCAGGGTTTCAAACTTTCTAAAAGCCATCTTATGGGGGAGGCCGCTTCTTGCACCATCGTCTGCCTAAGCTGGGAGGCAGCCTCAAGGCTGCGGCGCAGGCTGATCACCTCCCTGGGGGTGGCGATGCCGCTCTTGATGCGGTTGATGAGCCTCTCCAGGTCAGCGATTTGGCTGAGTGAAGTGAGGGTCTTGGTGCGTCGCCCTGCACTATCATGGAACCATGCCACCGCATCAAGCCGCTGGTTTAATTGTGTTATGTCAAGTAAAGGCTGCCCCAGCCATCTGCGCAGCAACCTTCCTCCCATAGCTGTTTTTGTCAGGTCGATGATGGAGAGGAGAGAACCTGCGGTTCCCTGGCGGAAGGTGTGAAACAATTCTAGGTTGCGCCGCGTCTGGGGGTCAAGGATCATGAATGACTCCGTGGTGTAGGTGGAGAGCCTGGTGAGTTGCCCCAATGCTCCCTTTTGGGTCTCGCCAAGGTAATGGATAATAGCGCCCGCTGCCCTTATCGCCAAAGAGAGGTGGGCACAGCCATATCCCTCCAGGGATGAGGCGCCAAAGTGGTCCAGCAGAAGCTGGCGGGCGGTCTCCAGTTCGAACCACTGCTCGTCTAGGAGGGTTACCGGAGCAGGGAGATCGGCGAGATCGGAGCCGCGCTGGGCAAGAACCTCCGAAGGCCTGAGGCGCTCCAGCTCCGCTAGGGCACGCTCCTGAGAGAGCTGAGTGGTCTGGAATTCGCTGGTGGTTATATCGACATAGGCAATGCCAACCTGCTCCCTATCGGAAACCAGGGCCGCGAGGTAGTTGTTCGCTTTCCCCTCCAGAAGCCCTGGCTCGACCACGGTGCCCGGTGTCACGACGCGAATCACGTCCCGCTCCACCAGCCCTTTTGCTTTGGGCTCGCTGAGTTGCTCGCAGATAGCGACCTTATAGCCCTTGTTTATCAGCCTCGCTAGATAGTTATCCAGGGCATGAGCGGGGACCCCCGCCATCGGGAAGCGCTGCCCCTTGCCCATCTCCCGGGAGGTAAGCACGATCTCCAGCTCCCGGGAGGCGATCTTAGCATCCTGTTCGAAGGTCTCATAGAAGTCGCCGAGCCGGAAGAAGACAATCGCTTCTGGATACTTTCGCTTGATCCTGATGTATTGCTGCCTTAACGGGGTCATTTTTTCGCCCTTGTGGCTATTCTACTAAAAATCACCACCGATAACAATAAAAAGCTCCGCCTAAGCTGGGCAGGGCTTTCTTTGACCGATGCGCTAGTCCTCCGCTTTCTGTCATTCTGAGGGACCCTGAGATGAGCGAAGGGGACCGAAGAATCTCACCCAAGGTAAACTGCAAGGAAATCAGAGATTCTTCACTACGCTCAGAATGACAGTTGGTCCTATCCTGGTGGCAGAAGCACGCTCACTCCGCCTTTTCCACCCTTACCGCACAGACCTTAAGCTCGGGGATCTTGGAGACGGGATCGAGGGCTGGGTTGGTGATCGTATTCGTCCTCGTTTCGGTGAAATGGAAGCTCATGGTGACCACGCCTGGGGGTGAGACATCGGTCACTTTTGCTTTCGCAGTCACCTCCCCCCGCCGCGAGATGACCCGCACCAGTTCACCATCGGCAATCCCCAGATTCTGGGCATCCTGGGGATTTATCTCCACCTGCTCCTCCCCCTTAATTACATTGAGCCCCTTAACCCTTCTGGTCATGGTTCCCGTGTGGAAATGATACAGGCTGCGCTCCGTGGTGAGGATCAGGGGGTAGTGATTGTCGGGCTGCTCCCGCGGTGGCTTATACTCCAAAGGCAAAAACCTCCCCTTCCCGCGGGTGAATCGCTCGGTATGCAGGATTGGTGTTCCTGGGTGCTCCTTAGTGGGGCAGGGCCATTGGAGGCTGCCCTTATCTAGGCGCTTATAGGAGATGCCCCCGTAGGAGGGGGTAAGCTCAGCGATCTCTGCCATGACCTGCGAGGGATTTTTGAAATCGAAGCCCTTGCCTCCGAGCCTCTTTGCGATCTGGCAGGTGATCCACCAATCGGGCCTGGAATCACCCCTGGGTTTGAGGGCCTGGCGAAGCCGCTGCACCCGGCGCTCTGTATTGGTGAAGGTGCCCTCCTTTTCAGCGAAGCTTGCTGCCGGGAGGACGACATCGGCAAGCTTAGCTGTTTCTGACAGGAAGATGTCCTGGACAATGAAAAATTCCAACTTCTTAAGCGCCTCCTCGACATGCTTGGCGTTGGGATCGCTGAGCACGGGGTTCTCCCCTACCTGGTAAATGGCTTTGACCTTGCCTTCGTAGGCTGCATCGAAGATCTCGGTGAGGGTCAGACCGGGGGCATCGCTCAGCTTAGCGCCCCACGCCTTTTCGAACTTGTTTTTGATCGCAGGGTCAGCCACCGCTTGGTATCCAGGGAAGACATTAGGAAGGGCGCCCATATCACAGGCTCCTTGCACATTGTTCTGCCCCCTTAGGGGGTTCACCCCTGTCGATGGCTTGCCGATGTTCCCGGTGAGCATCGCCAGATTGGCAGTGGCGATCACATTGTCAGTGCCGTGGGAGTGCTGGGTGATCCCCATGGCGTAGAGGATAGTTGATGGACGATTCTGGGCGAAAATTCTGGCCGCCTCTGCGATCTTATCGTGAGGGACGCCGGTGATCTGTTCCACCCTGCTCAGGTCAAAGGCTTTAAGCGAATCTCGAAATTGCTCGAAATTCTCACACCGTTCCTCGATAAAGGATGAGTCAGAAAGCCCCTCATCGACGATCACCTTCATCATGCCCATTAAAAGGGCGACATCGCTCCCCGGGCGGTGCTGAAGCCACAGGGTGGCAAGGCGGCACAGCTCGATCTCACGGGGGTTGGCCACGATGAGTTTTCCGCCCTTCCTGACCGCTCTTTTGATCTCAATACCGATTATGGGGTGGCCCGATGTGGTGTTGGTGCCGATGGCGAGGATGCATTTGGCATCGCCGATCTCAGCAATGGAGTTTGTCATCGCCCCGCTGCCGAAGCTTTGCACCAGGCCGGCAACAGTGGGGGCATGGCAGAGGCGGGCGCAATGGTCGATATTATTGGTGCCCATCACCGCGCGGGCAAATTTTTGGACGAGGTAGTTTTCCTCGTTGGTGCACTTGGCAGAGGAGATGGTGGCAAATTTTTCGTTCTTTTCGTCCTTATATTGTGATAGCTTGCTGGCAACCAAGTCGAGCGCTTCCTTCCAGGTAGCTTCAGCGAGTTCGCCATTTTTCCTGATGAGAGGGGTGGTAAGCCGCTCCGCGTGATTGACGAACTCGGCGATGCCGAAGCGCCCCTTGACACAGAGCTTCCCTTGATTTGACGGGCCCTCCCGATCGCCTTCCACACTAACCACCTCACCACCTCGCAGTCCTAAATAGATACTACAACCAACGCCACAGTAGGGGCAGACCGTTTTTACCTCTCGCGTTGGCTGAACCACCTTCTTG
>CAZOVW010000024.1:0-10826 GCA_964583545.1 uncultured Dehalococcoidales bacterium
ATCGGTAGACACGCCATCTTGAGGGGGTGGTGGGCGAAAGCCCGTAGGAGTTCAAATCTCCTCCTCGGCACCAGATGTGTGATAGATGCGGAAGTAGTTCAGCTGGCAGAACGTCTCCTTGCCAAGGAGAAGGTCGAGGGTTCAAATCCCTTCTTCCGCTCCAAAGAATGGTTATGGCGACGTGGCCAAGAGGTTAAGGCGGGGGTCTGCAAAACCCCTACTCGGCGGTTCGAATCCGCCCGTCGCCTTTTTTTAAACCCTGCACAAGCCTCCTCTACAGGCTGTCCAAAAAGGGTAGCTCGAAGGGGCTTCGCCCCTTCGGAATCAACTCTTCCCCCTCTCCTTGAAAGGAGAGGGGGATAAAGGGGGTGAGGTTTTTAGACAGCCTCCAGTAGAGAAAATTGGGGCTGCGCTGAGTCGTGCCAGCTTCTTCTGCAACCGTAAAGTTCGGGAAAAGGAGGTTGTTATCATGGCTGAGCTAACAGACCTGGAAGCAAGGATTAGAGTCTTGGAGGATATCGAGGCGATCAAGAAGCTCAAAGCTAAATACTTTCGCTGCGTCGACAAGAAGCTTTGGAACGAACTAGAAGACTGCTTTGTCGAAGATGCGGCAGCAGATTACGGGCCCGACATAAAGCTGCAGGGTAGAAAGGCAATTATCGACTTCTTGAAAAATACCCATGGGGCAGGATCCTTTATCTCTGCCCATCAGGGTCATAATCCCGAGATTGAAATAACCAGTAATACAGCAGCCAGGGGCATATGGGTATTAAATGACCATCTAATTATAAAGACAATCGCAACGCTGAATGGTTGGGGCTACTATGATGATGAATATGTTAAAGAAAACGGCGAGTGGAAGAAAAAGAGCACCAAGATTACCCGCATCCTTGAAGAGTGGCTGACGACCAAGTGCTAAGGAGCGATGTCCTGATTTTACAAAGCCGAGGTGGCGGAACCGGTAGACGCGAGGGACTTAAAATCCCTTGGGTGTTTAGCCCGTGCGGGTTCGATCCCCGCCCTCGGCACCTTTTTTCGCTCTCACAAGCCTTCTTGAGGGGAAATGGAGTTTTTGGCAAGGTTGCCCCCATTTCTCAGTGCAACTATAATAGTTCGAAAAAATGACGTGGAACCCCGAGTTTGAAGTTGCCTTTAACCCGAAGACAGTGGCAGTAGTGGGAGCCACTAGGAAACCCCAGTTCTTCGGTGATTTTGTGGCCAGCCTCCAGCTTGCCGGCTTCCCCGGTCGGATCTATCCCATCAACCCCAGTGCGGTTGGCCAAGAGATCCACGGTCTAAAGGTCTACCCAGACCTGGTCTCGGTCCCCGAGCCCATCGACCTGGTGACTGTCTCCGTTCCCGCACATGCAGTCCCCTCGGTGCTCGAGGACTGCATTGCGGCAAATGCCAAGAACATCCAAATCTACACAGCGGGGTTTAAGGAATCGGGTGAGGAAAAGGGAATAGCGCTGGAGGAGAAGCTTCAGGAGATAGCAAAGAGAGGGGGACTGCGCATCGTTGGTCCCAACTGCATGGGGCTTCATGTCCCCGCCTCTAGGATAACTACCTGGCAGATGCTCGATCGTGAGCCCGGCCCCGTAGCCTTCCTCAGCCAGAGTGGCGGGCATGCCGGCGCATTCGTTATCGAAGCCCCTGGCTATGGCATTCGTGTGAGCAAGGTGATTAGCTATGGCAATGCCGCGGTGCTCGATAGCATCGACTTCTTGGAATACCTGGCCACTGACCCGGAGACGCAGATTATCTGCATGTATCTGGAGGGGGTTAGCGATGGCAGAAGGCTTACCACCTTGGTCCGGGAGATCAATAAGGCCAAGCCGGTGATCATCTGGAAGGGAGGAGCCACCGAGTGTGGCAGTCGTGCCGCAGCCTCCCATACCGGGTCCCTCGGTGGTGAGTGGGAGGTGTGGGATGCTTTCTTCAAGCAAACCGGGGCGGTAAGGGTGGATGGTTTAGAGGAACTCCTCAATGTAACGATGACATTTCGCTACCTGCGTCCCCCGGCGGGCAATCGGGTGGCGCTAGTCGGCGGAGGAGGGGGCAATAGCGTGGCCGCCGCCGATACCTGTGACCGTGCGGGGCTGGAGGTACCCACCTTTAGCGAGAAAACGCGGCAGGAACTATTGAGCTTTATCCCAGCCGAGGGAACCATACTGAGAAATCCCATTGATATCGCGTTTGCAATGCTAGACCTCAACGTCCTGGTGCGCGCCATGGAGGTCGCTGCTGCTGATCCCTCGATCGATGCCGTCATCTTCGTTTTGCCACCCGGGGTGATATTCCTCGCTACTGCTATCCTTCAGTCAAAGGAGAAATGCACGTTCGAGGAGGCACTGGAAAAGCAATCCCGGTTGGTTGTGGATAGCCTGACCAGGTTTGATCGCGAAAATACCTCTAGGAAGCCTCTAGTAATAGTGTTGCAGCCAGGGCTAATGCGCTTTCGCCCCGGGCAGCGGGAGCAGCTACGGCAGGAGCTGCTAAAGTCCGGGATACCCGTTTACTTCTCTGTAGAGGAGGCAAGCCTTGCCTTGGGGAAATTCCTTCAGTACCATGAGTTTCATAGATTATCAAGGGCCGCTTAAGCCCCGGAGGAGCTCAGAGGACAGCTCCTTGAGGAGGGAGAACTCCTGAGGGCTGGTCAGGTCACTGTGAAGAGGGGTAATGGAGATCTTATCTTTCGTGAGCGCCCATATATCAGTGCCCTCCTCCGGCTGCCAGTCCGCCTTGCCACGCACGATCCAGTAATACTTTCTCTTTCCATCATGCCCTTCCTTGATCTCATCACTATAGCTCCTCCGCCCCAGCCTGGTAACCTCGATACCCTGAATCTGGTCAAGGGGCAAATTGGGCAGGTTTATATTTAAGAGTATCTCCTTTGGCAAAGCCTCTATTATTCTCGCCAGCACCACTGCCAGTCGGGCAGCAGCATCGAAATGGACATCCTTCACGGCCCCCACCGCTAAGGCTACCGAGGGAATGCCTTTAAGGTATCCCTGGAGAGCAGCACCCACTGTCCCCGAGATGAGCACATCGTCGCCGAGATTTGACCCATCGTTGATCCCGGAAAACACCAGGTCAACCCTACTATCGAGCAGATTGCCCAAGGCCAGGATGATGCAATCGGCAGGGGTGCCTTCCACGCAGTAGCTCTTTATCCCTTTAACCAGGGGCTCTATCACTCTCGCCCGTAGCGGATGATGAAGCGTCACTGAGCTGCCCACAGCGCTCTGCTCCCGGTCTGGAGCCACGACCACCACCTCGCCAACCTCCTGGAGCGCCCCAACAAGGGCCCAGAGCCCCATGGCGTAGATACCGTCATCGTTGGTAACCAGTACCCTCAAATTCCTATTTCGCCCCTTTCGATAAGCCTTTCATTTACAACTATAAAGTTCGAAATACCCTTCGGGCCACCAGGCCGATCTCTGCAGGGCTCGAGGCGATGGTGGCTCCGGCGGCACGAAGCGCTGCGATCTTCTCCACTGCGGTCCCCGAACTCCCTGTAATGATCGCCCCGGCGTGTCCCATCCTTCTCCCCGGCGGTGCGGTGCTCCCAGCAACGAAGGCGATAACGGGCTTGGTCATCTCCCTGATAAATTCCGCTGCCTCCTGCTCCGCAGTGCCACCGATCTCCCCAATAAGGACCACGAGCCTCGTTTCCGCATCCTGCTCGAAGAGTCTGAGCACATCGACAAAGGTGGTGCCGATTAGGGGATCGCCGCCCACACCAATGCAGGTGGATTGCCCGATCCCCTGCTCCGTTAGCTGGGCCACTGCCTCATAGGTAAGGGTACCGCTTCGGGAGACCACACCCACATTCCCGGGCATATGGATGTCACCGGGCATCAGACCCACCTTGCATTTCCCCGGCGAGATTACCCCGGGGCAATTAGGGCCAATGAGACGGGTAGATTTCCCTTTTAGATAACCAAGAACGGTAACCATATCCAGTGTGGGGATGCCATCGGTAATGCACACCACCAGGGAGATGCCGGCATCGGCAGCCTCCAGGATGGCATCGGCAGCGAAGGCGGGTGGGACGAAGATCATGCTCGCATTTGCCCCGGTCTCCTTCACTGCCTGCTCCACCCCATTGAAAACAGGAACCCCGTCGAAGGAGGTACCACCCTTCCCCGGGGTAACCCCCGCAACAACCCTGGTGCCGTATTCCATACACCTTCTGGTATGAAAGCTGCCCTCGCTACCAGTGATCCCCTGAACCAGAAGTTTCGTATTCTCATCGACGAGGATGCTCATACTTTCTCCTCCCTGACCACCACCTTCTCTGCAGCATCTTTCAGGTCTTTAGCCAGGATTATGGGCAGGCCAGATTCTGCAAGGAGGCTCATCCCCTCCTCGACATTTGTCCCCCTCATCCTGACTACTATCGGCACATTGATCTCCATCTGTTTTGAGGCCTCGATCATACCCCGAGCCACGATGTCGCACCTGAGGATACCGCCGAAGATATTCACGAGTGCCGCCTTAACCTTGGGGTCGGAAAGCAGGATGGTAAAGGCCTTTGTTACCATCTCCTCGCTGGCCCCGCCACCCACATCGAGGAAGTTTGCCGGCTCAGCGCCCATGAGCTTAATGATGTCCATGGTGGCCATGGCGAGTCCGGCACCGTTGACCATGCACCCCACATCGCCATCGAGCTTTATATAGGAGATATTGTGCTTCGAAGCTTCAAGCTCCAGCTCGTCCTCCTGGCTCGGATCACGAAGCTCGGCATAGTCGCGATGGCGAAACAGCGCATTGTCATCAAGGTTCAGCTTAGCGTCCAGCGCCAGCAGCCTGCCATCTGAGGTAACCACCAGCGGGTTGATCTCCACCAAGGAGCAGTCCCTCTCCTGAAAGGCACGATAGAGGTTTCTGATAAGCTGGGTTGCCGGCCTGACCTGCTCCGCATCCAGATTCATGCCGAAAGCAAGCCTCCTCCCCAAAAAGGGCTGAAACCCGATCATCGGGTCGATATATGCCTTGAGGATCTTCTCCGGGGTCTTGGCAGCCACCTCCTCGATGTCCATACCCCCCGCCTCGCTTGCCATGACCACCGGCAGGCCTTTCCCAGAATCGATGACAATACCCAGGTATAATTCCCGCGCAATTGCCACCGCCTCCTCGACCAGCACCTTATCCACCGGCACACCCTCTGGTGATGTCTGATGGGTCACTAGCCTCCTCCCGATCATCTCGCTGGCCAGTTTTTCCGCCTCATCGGGGGATTGTGCAGCCTTGATCCCCCCAGCCTTTCCCCGGCCGCCAGCGTAGACCTGAGCCTTGATCACCGCCTTACCCCCAAGCTGGGAGGCCAGCTCCTTCGCCTCCGCGGGTGTAGCGGCCACACCCCCGCGGGGGACAGGGACATCATACCTGGCCAGGATCTCTTTGGCCTGATACTCGTGAACCTTCACTTTTCGTCCTTTTTCACACTACTCACACGTTCTTTTTCGTCCTATGGGGAAATATTAAGAATGTCATTACGAGCGAAGCGACCTCCTTGCTCCCCTTTTCACGCTCTAAAATGTTCGAAAAAAAACGGAGGGGGTGGGATTCGAACCCACGGTCCCGAAAATCGAGACAGCGGTTTTCAAGACCGCCACCATAGGCCGCTCGGTCACCCCTCCCCCCGATAGTATACATCCGTTATTTTATCACCTCAAACCCAGTATAGGGGCGAAGCGCCTCGGGCACAGCTATACTGCCATCGGGCTGCTGATAGCTCTCCAGGAGCGAGATGAGCACGCGGGGCAGGGCTAGACCTGAGCCATTCAGGGTGTGGACAAACTGGAGCCTGGCGCCTTCCTTGGGGCGAAAGCGGATGTTAGCCCGTCGCGCTTGAAAATCGCCGCAGTTGGAGCAGGAGCTGACCTCCAGCCACTCCCCGCAGCCGGGGGCCCACATCTCGACATCATAGGATTTGGTGGAGGCAAAACCCAGGTCGCCGCTGCAAAGCTCTTTCACCCGATAGGCGATGCCTAGCCTGCGGCATACCTCCTCAGCATCAGCCACCATCTTCTCCAGCTCTTCGTCTGAACTCTCCGGTGCCACGAATTTATAAAGCTCCACCTTATCGAACTGGTGCCCCCGTTTGATCCCTCTTGTATCCTTGCCCGCCGACATCCTCTCGCGGCGAAAGCAGGCGGTGTAGGCCACATAATATAGAGGAAGGGTGCCCGGGGGGAGGATTTCATCGCGGTGAAGGTTGGTCAGCGGCACCTCAGCGGTGGGCACAAACCAGAAATCGTCCTCCTCATCGTGGTAGAGGTTATCGGCGAACTTGGGAAGATTTCCCGACCCCACCATACAGTCACGCTTCACCATAAAGGGGGGATACATCTCAGTGTAGCCATGCTCCCTGATGTGGAGATCGAGCATGAAGGAGATCAGGGCTCGCTGGAGGTGAGCCCCCAGCCCTTTTAGCACATAGAAGCGGGTGCCCGAGAGCTTCACCCCCCGCTCAAAGTCGATGATGCCCAGAGATTCGCCCAGCTCCCAGTGCGGCTTGGGTTTAAAATCGAATTTGCGAGCTTCCCCCCAGCTTCTCACCTCTACATTATCGCTTTCATCCTTACCTACAGGAACGCTGGGGTGGGGGATATTGGGCACGCGGAGTAGGAGGTCGTTAAGCTCCTCTTCGATAGTCTTCACCTGCTCATCGAGGTCCTTGATTCGCCCCCCGATCTGGCGCATCTCCTCCATGAGCTGAGGGGGCTTCTCGCCCGTTTTGCCGATCTGTTTGCTCACCTCGTTTCGCCGTGCCTTGAGCGCCTCCACCTCAGAGAGCAGGCTGCGGCGGCGCTCATCCAAAGCGAGGACATCATCAATTGGCTCGCTGAACTGGCGCTTCTCCAGCGCCTTGCGAACCAGGTCTGGGTTTTCACGGATGAACTTGATGTCAAGCATGGCGCTCCTTGAATCCCCTTATATTTGCGAATCTTTACTGCTTGGACTTTAGTTGCGGGAAGAGGATAACCTCCCTTATCGACTGCTGGTCGGTGAGGAGCATCACCAGCCGGTCGATGCCCAGCCCCAGCCCTCCCGTGGGCGGCATGCCATGCTCCAGCGCCACCAGAAAATCCTCATCCACCCGCTCTGCCTCCTCATCGCCAAGAAGGGCTCGTAGCCTCTCCTGCCCCGCGAAGCGCTCCCGCTGCTCAATAGGGTCATTGAGCTCGGTGAAGGCGTTGGCGATCTCCATCCCCCCGGCAAAAGCCTCGAAGCGCTCCACCAACCGCTCGTCATCGGGCTTCCGCTTCGCCAGGGGCGAGAGCTCAACCGGGTAGTCCATAACGATGGTTGGCTGAATAAGATTTGGCTCGACATAGGTGGAGATGAGCTTATCAATGAGCCTGCCCCACGATGTGACTCCCTCCTCTAGCACCACGCCAATCTTGAGCATCTTCTCTCTCAGCGAATACAAATCCCTTTCCTCTAGAAAATCGATGCCACAGCTTTCACGAATCGCATCCCTGAGGGTGATGCGCTGCCATGGGGACGAAAAATCTAGGGTATTCCCGCCAAATCTGACCTTGGTCTTGTGCAAAACTTTCCTGGCAACATAAGAAACCATTTCCTCCAGCATCGCCATCACATCGTTATAGTCGGCATAGGCCTCATAGCTCTCCAGCATGGTGAATTCCGGGTTGTGCCTTGTGGAGATGCCCTCATTTCTGAAGATACGCCCGATCTCGTAGACCCTATCGAAGCCGCCGACAATGAGCCGCTTCAGGTGAAGCTCGGTGGCGATACGCAAGTATAGGTCCTGGTCTAAAGCGTGATGATGGGTGGTGAAGGGGCGCGCCAAAGCCCCGCCCGCTGCGGGATGGAGCACCGGCGTCTCCACCTCGATAAAGCCGCGCCCCTCTAGGAAGCGCCGGATGGCGGCAATGACCCGACTACGCACCAAGAATATGCCACCCACCTCTTCATTGGAGATGAGGTCGAGATAGCGCTGCCGATAGCGCTTTTCGACATCGGTGAGCTTGTGCCACTTCTCAGGCAGGGGCTGGAGGGACTTGGAGAGCATAGCGAAATCGGTGACCCCTAAGGTGACCTCTCCACTATGTGTCCTGAAGACCTTACCGCTCACCCCGATGATGTCTCCAATGTCGCACTGCTTGAGGAGTTCATACTTATCCCCGAGGAGGTCGCTGCGGAAGTAGGTCTGGATCTTTCCCGAGGAGTCGCGGAGGTCGATGAAGGTGGCCTTCCCCATAGGGCGGCAAGCCATGATGCGGCCGGCTAGGCTCACCGGCGAATCATCACCCCACTCGAAGAGGGCGATGGCCTCCTTTGTAGTGTGGCTACGGTGGTAGCGGTGAGGATAAGGGTCGATGCCCTGGCGGCGAATTCTCTGGAGCTTTTCGAGGCGCTGCTTGGTTATATCGTCGATGCGACCCACTACTTTATCTCCACGATTCTCAGCTTGAGCACCCCAGCCGGTGCCTTAACCTCCACCTCATCGCCCACTCGCCTCTCCAGTAATGCTTTCCCCATCGGTGACTCGTTGGAGATCTTCCCCTCGCCGGGGTTAGCCTCAGCACTCCCCACAATAGTATAGTATTCTTCATTGCCGTCCTGAAGGCGTACCATCACCGTTGACCCTAGCTGAACCACATCTGAAGGAACGGCCTCGTGATGGATGATTTTTGCGCTCTTGATGATCCTCTCGATTTCGAGGATCCTCCCCTCAACGAAGCCCTGCTCGTTTTTGGCCTCCTCATACTCCGGGGAGATCACAGAGCTGCGCAATTCCTTAGCCTGCTGGATTTTTTCCGCCACCTCCTGGCGGCGCACCGTGCGCAGATACTCTAGCTCCTCCTCTAGCTTTGCCAGACCATCCCTGGTAAGGAAAATCTCCTTCTCAGCCATCCTAATCCTCCTTCCACCGCTACTAAAAAAGACTGAAGGTCGGCGACCTCCAGTCGTGTATTATGCTATCACGATATTATACAGGATTATCCCCCGTTTGTAAAGCCTCCCTTATTTGCTAGCCGTGCTTCCCCGTGCTACAATGCGATCAAAGGAGGCGCAGAGACCGTGAGCCCTGGTGTACCCCTTGACGGGAGCGGTGTTTTCCGTTGTATAATAGTGAGGTGAAGTGATAGAATTCGGCTGCTATTGGGAATGCGCATTATTGCAGGCAAGGCGAAGGGGCAATATATTAAATCACCGAAGGGTGTATCCCTCCGTCCTACCTCTGATTTAACTCGAGGAGCGATCTTCTCTATATTGGAATCGATGGCTACTGACTGGTCTTCTGTGCTTGACCTCTATGCCGGCACTGGGTCCATGGGTCTCGAAGCGCTGAGTCGCGGTGCGGGGTGGGCCGATTTCGTGGAGCAAAATCCCAGGTGCTGCGCTACTATCAAGGAGAACCTGGCGCATGCCGGACTGGCAACACAAGCCCATGTCTACTGCTTAAGCGCCATTAAGGCCATTTCCTTCCTCAAGAAGAGGTATGGTATTGTATTAATGGGGCCACCTTATCGAGAACGCGCCGTTATTGAAACCCTGGAGCAATTAGCGAGCTCTCGCTTGGTCGGGGCGGGTTCCACCATCGTGGTGGAGCACTCTTATCGTCTCCCGCTAAGTTCAGCCTATGGCAGTTTCCAGCTCGCCAAGGAACGCCGGCACGGCGATACCTGCATCTCAGTATATCAATAGGAGGATTTATCTTGACTATCGCCCTTTACCCAGGAAGTTTCGACCCGGTAACCATGGGACACGTCGATATTGCGGAGCGTGCAGCAGCCCTTTTCGAGCAGCTGATCGTGGCAGTCTACGATGACCCGCCAAAGCCTCTGCTATTCACCACCGAGGAAAGGGTGGCGCTGATGAAAAAGGCGCTGGCTCACATTCCCAACGTTCGGGTGGTACGCTATAACGGGCTTACTGTGGACTTCGCCCGAAGGATAAAGGCCAATGTTATCGTGCGTGGCCTGAGAATGACCTCGGACTTCGAGAGGGAATTCGAGATGGCCCTCATGAACAAGAAGCTCGCTCCAGAAGTGGAACTGGCCTGCTTTATGACCAAGCTGGAGTACGAATTCATAAGCTCAAGCCTGCTTAAGGAGGCCGCCAAGCTGGGGGGCTGCATCGATGATCTGGTTCCGAAGCATGTGGCCGAAGCCTTAAGAAAGAAGTTTCGCTGAGGAGGTGAGCAGCCAGGAAGGGAAAGCTATCTCAAGATATCTGTAAGGAGGTATGAAAGGTGGCGTATAAGATTAGCGATGAGTGCATCAGTTGCGGCGCTTGCGAGGCGGAATGCAAAAACGAGGCAATTAGCGAGGGCGAGACGGTCTATGTAATCGACCCGGAAAAGTGCACCGAATGTGTCGGCATCGCCGAGTCGTCGCGCTGTGTCGAGGTATGCCCGATCGACGGTTGCTGCACTCCTGACCCGGCGCATAAAGAAACAAAGAAGCAACTCCTGGCCAAGTGGCGCAAGCTTCACCCAGGGGAGGAACCTGCCCCGGGCACTTATTAATGCTACGCTAATATTTCCGGCGCCCCACAACCAGCGTCTGAAAGCCGATTAGAGAATTCAACCACGGATTCTCAAAGTGATAAAGGCTTGTTTTCTTAAACAGGTCTAGTAGTCTTATCCCGACCCATCTCAGCCTTGTGGAGGAGGTCTGGTCGAGGAAAAAAGCCTGGAACATATAGAACTGGCAGCCGAAGGCAAAGCCATCCCTCACTAGCGAGGTCAGGCCGGCCCTCGCCATCAACCGGGAAAGCTCGAAGGTGGAGAGGCTAGTCTCAGGGGAGAAGAGAAACCTCTGGCCCAATAAAAGCTTTGTCAG
>CAZOVW010000024.1:10836-14727 GCA_964583545.1 uncultured Dehalococcoidales bacterium
TTTGTCAGAGAATGAAATATGGCAAATTTGTTGGGTACAGAGACGATCACCAGACCCCCCGGTCGGCAAACCCGCGCGTGCTCCCTGACCATCTCCCCAGCGCGACCAATGGGGAAGTGCTCGATCACCCCCTCTGAGTAGACTACATCGAAGCACTCGTCCTTAAAGGGCAGGGAGAAGCCATCGCCCTTTATCGCCTCAACCTCTACCCCCCATTGCTGGGAGAAGAAGGAGAGGGAGGGGAAAGCGCCATCTGCCACATCGACGCCCACACACTTACAGTTCATCTCCCTGGCGATTCGGGTGAGGATTCGGCCGCTACCGAAGCCAACCTCCAGGACCAGCGCCTCTCTGGGGATGTATTTGCAGAAGGTCTTGTAGGCATAGGGGAAATGCCAGGTGTCACCTAAAAGCCATTCCGGAATATAAACCCAATTGGGCTTTTCCAACATTGCACAGCTTGCTGTAGAGATATTCCGCGCCACCACTACGTCACGCGAAGGAAGGACAAGTTCGCGCTACTGGAAGAAGTCGCGCACCTCGTCGAACTCACCGGGAAGCAGGGCAAGCACCACGGGGAACCAGTCGAGAAGCAGTTTTGCGATGCCCGAGCCCCGAATGAGATCTGAGCCCAGATTGAACTTAACACATGCCGCCAGCGTAGCGGCGCATAACAGGCCACCCAATGCCAGACCAAAGACAGCCCCTCCAAGGCGATCGACCCATCCCAGGAGTGCTAACCTGATAAATCTCCTCAGGATAATGGCCAGGATAACCGCCACTATAAGAACACCACCGACGATAATAGCATAGCCTGCCCAACCAGCGTGTTGGGCGTTATCGATAGGCAGCCACCCGCCCACTGTGCCATAATGCTGCCCCGCCAGGATAACGCCAATTATGATCCCGACGAGGGGGAGAAGCATGCTGATGATTCCCCGCCATAGCCCCAATAATGTCGTCAGCGCCAAAACGACTATGAGGACAATATCGAGCCAGTTCATGGGCCTGCCACTGAGTTTATTAAAGCTGTCTTCAGTACCTCGTCCACGTTGTCCCCCATTTACCCCTTCATTCTACCATATCGAAAGCACCAAGACAAAAAAATTAAGGCCTTGCCAAACAGGGAAAAGTATGATTTAATATTATTGCAAATGCTTCTCATTTTTAATTAACCTCGGGAGGGGAAACAATCATGGTAGAGAAGTTAAAAGGGCAGCGGGTCACCAGTCAACGAAGGTTGCTTCTCGACCTTGTGCGCCATTCGGAAGGTCACCTTGATGCCGATGAGCTCTATCGCCTGGCTAAGGAGCGGGAGCCGCGCCTCAGTCTCTCCACGGTCTATCGCAGCCTCAGCCTGTTCAAAGAGCTGGGGCTGGTGGAGGAGCGCCACTTCGCCGAGGAGCATCACCACTATGAGGTCAAGAGGAAAACGGAGCATCACCATTTAATCTGTCTGGGCTGTGGGAAGGTGATCGAGTTTGAGTGCCCCTTTGCGGGGGAGATGAAAAGGGATGCCAGCAACAAAACTGGCTTTCACATCCTTGGCGTTGAGGTTTCCATGGAGGGGTATTGTAAGAGGTGCGGGCAGATGAGAGGGAAGCCAGTGCATGGAGGCGTAGAGGAGAAGCAAAGCCAATGATTTAGAAGGTTAGGAGGTGCCGCCAAAAAGGAGCGAATGAGCGAAAAGAGGCAAATAACGGTGAGCCAGATGCGGGCGAGGCAGTCGGGAACAGTAGTTCAGATCCTGGGGGGACACGGCCTGGTCAATCGCCTGCATTCCTTGGGTATTAGACCGGGTAAGCGGATAACCAAAGTAAGCGCGATGTTTATGCGAGGCCCCGTGACTCTTCAGGTAGGTCAAGCCCAGGTTGCCATCGGCTTTGGCATGGCACGCAGGATTGTAGTTGAGGTGGATTAGTTGAAGATCCTCCTCATGGGGAACCCCAATGTAGGCAAAAGTGTCCTCTTCTCCCGAATCACCGGGGTAAAAGTGATCGCCTCCAACTACCCGGGCACCACTGTGGAGTTTACTAAGAGCTCCATGAAGCTGGGTGGGGAGGAGGCTGAGGTTATCGATGTCCCCGGCACATACACGCTGGAGCCCACCTCCAAGGCGGAGGAGGTGGCTTCCCAGATGCTCCAGGATGGCAACCTGGTGATAAATGTCGTCGATGCCACCAATCTAGAGCGCAATCTCTACCTCACCCTGGAACTGCTGGAAAGACAAATCCCCGTTATCGTGGCGTTAAATATATGGGATGATACCAAGCACCGGGGGATAAGCATCGACGTCGCCAAACTAGAGGAGCGTCTGGGGGTGCCTGTTATCCCTACGGTGGCGGTAACCGGTCAGGGGATAAAGGAGCTAGTGGCTCGTATCCCTGAAGCTACCTCCCCCCCGATGCCCGAGCGCACCCGTGATGAGCGGTGGGCCGCCATCGGCGGCATCATTAGTGAGGTCCAAACCATAACCCATCACCACCATACCTGGCGTGAGGGGTTGGAAGATGCCTCCATCAAGCCCCTGACCGGCCTTCCCATGGCCGCTTTAGTGCTCGCCCTCTCCTTTATTGTGATCCGCTTTATCGGCGAGGGCCTGATCGGCTATGTTATGGAGCCCCTGTTCGAACACCTCTGGGCCCCGCTAATGATGAAACTGAGCGTGCTTTTAGGCTCGGGCGGTTTCTGGCACGATATGCTCATCGGCAAGTTGGTCAATGGGGAGATAGACTTCTTCCAGTCCATGGGGGTCTTGACCACGGGCCTTTATATCCCGCTTGCCGCTGTATTGCCCTACATCCTTTCTTTTTACCTCGTATTGGGAGTCCTTGAGGATGTAGGCTATCTCCCCAGGCTGGCGGTGCTCCTCGACAACCTCATGCACCGCATAGGTTTGCACGGCTACGCTATCATCCCCACCATGCTAGGACTGGGGTGCAATGTGCCGGCAATCATGGCCACCCGCATCCTGGAGAGCAGGAGGGAGAGGTTTATCGCCGCCACGCTGATCTCCATTGCCATCCCCTGTGCAGCCTCACAGGCGATGATCTTTGGCTTGGTGGGGGCGCAGGGAGTGCAGTATGTCGCGATGGTTTTTGGCACCCTGTTTGCGGTTTGGTTCGTCCTGGGACTCATCCTCAACCGGACTGTCAGGGGATTCAGCCCCGAGCTCCTCATCGAGATTCCCCCTTACCGTCTCCCCTCCTGGCGAGGGGTGCTGATAAAGCTCTGGATGAGGGTCTATGGCTTCCTCAAAGAGGCCCTGCCCATAATTCTACTGGCCATCTTTGTTATCGGCATTCTCTATACCCTTGGGGTTTTCGATGCTATCGCCAGCTTCACCGCCCCGGTGGTGAGCGGGCTTTTCGGGCTGCCCGAAGGGGCGGTGGTTGCCATCGTGGTTGGTTTTTTGCGCAAGGACGTGGCTATCGGGATGCTTGCCCCGCTGGCGCTGAGTGCCGGGCAACTGGTGGTCGGCTGCGTAGTGCTGACGATGTTCTTCCCCTGCATTGCTGCCTTTGTAGTCCTCGCCAGGGAGCTTAAACTTAAGGGCCTACTCTTAGCCATCGGGGTAATGCTCACCGCCACAATTATTGTGGGCGGGCTGTTAAACCTGATTTTATAGCGGGTTTTTCGTACTTTACTACTTGGAAGCCGGTCTTATGGGAGCGACGCCATCGGTTTCCTGGGACACTTCGTAAAGTTCGAAAAAGAAGCTTGACTTTTCCTATCGGGGCGATAAGATGTAGGTGGCTTTTTTAGCCAAGCCCCTCCCGGAAATGAAGGCTTCCCGATTAGCAGCCCTTACCGTTATCTTAGCGGTTCTGGCATCGCTGGCGGTCAGCACAATCTCCTTTGCCGCGCCAGACGAACTGCTAGCAAACGGTG
>CAZOVW010000024.1:14827-15945 GCA_964583545.1 uncultured Dehalococcoidales bacterium
CTGCCACCGTATACTTTGACGATATGAGCTTTAGCGGGCCACCGCCACCTACTCCTACCCCAACGCCCACGCCCACGCCTACCCCAACCCCGACGCCTACCCCTACGCCCACACCTACTCCAACGCCCACACCGACCCCGACCCCCACTCCAACGCCCACACCGACCCCGACCCCCACTCCAACGCCTACCCCATCACCAACCCCAAATCTAACACCTACGCCTAATCCAACACCAACACCGAGCCCAACCCCCAGCGGCACGACAGCAAATAGGGGTGACGTGGTTATCAATGAGGTGCAGTATAATCCCCCTCAAGCTGGCGCGGATGCCCCCTTCGAGTGGGTGGAGCTTTTTAACCCCACAAGTGAGACCATTGAACTAATTGGATGGAGCATCGAGGATAACACCGAATACGACACCATACCTTCACTGACCCTGCCCCCAAATGGTTTTGCGGTGATCGCCGCTACGGAGGAAGGCTTTCGGGAAAACTTCCCTGGCTCCAATAGCAGCATAGTTTTCATAGAGGATGGCCGCATCGGCAATGGTTTGAACAACGATGGAGACCGCCTCATCCTTGAGGACAGCGCGGGAACTATTATTGATGCCCTCTCCTATGGCAGCGATAGCTCGCAAATCCTTCATTGTTCGGGCGTTGCGGAGGGCCACTCGCTGGAGCGCTCACCGGCGGGGGGCGAATTTGTGGATAATCCAAACCCTACCCCTGCTTCCGGTTTGGCAACGCTCGCACCCACGCCAACACCGGGTACAACCGCTACACCAACTATCACTCCGACAGCGACGCCTACAACCTCCCCTCCCACCAGTCCTACCCCAGAGGGCACAACTCCACCGCCTGAGGAATCCCTCAGCTTCCTCGGACTGGCGTTGCGCGCTATCCTTATCGCTGCGGCGTTAGCTTTATTTCCGCTCGCTTTCTGGTTTAGAAGCAGGCGAGGGCGAAAGGTAAAATGATTGCCTTACGCCCCCCTCTGGGATATAATTACGCACTAGGCCAATGCCAAAGCCATCGATAATCGCCATAGATGGTCCGGTAGCCGCCGGGAAAAGTACCATCGGCAGGCTTTTAGCCCGGAGGCTGGGGTATCGCTTCGC
>CAZOVW010000025.1:0-15832 GCA_964583545.1 uncultured Dehalococcoidales bacterium
CTTATCTACTCAGTCTGACTTTGCGGTAGCAATCGCTACAGTACACCGGCTTGTCACCGCGAGGTTCAAAGGGTACCTCAGTATCCTTACCGCACTGGGCGCATTTTGCAGGGAACATCTGGCGCCGCTGCCCATAGTTGGGGCCGCTAGTTCCATAGCGCTCTGTTTTCCTCGCCTGGCGGCACGAAGGGCAGCGCTTGGGCTCATTGGTGTAGCCTTTGGATTGGAAAAACTCCTGCTCTTCAGCACTGAAGGTGAAGGTAGTCCCACAATCGGAACACTGGATGGACTTGTCCTGAAAACTCATTGGATGACCTCCTCTCTTTTAAATTTTTAGTTAGAGTTTGGGTCACCCAATACTTGAAATAAGTCTAAGGGGATTCAAGAACTTGTAATAACCTAAACTGCAACTATTATTAATAGTATACATTAAAGTAACTCACTTTGCAAACGAGCGCAAGTCCCCCTGTACGCGAGGTAACTTCTTACAGTGTGACACTCCCCTTTGTAGTAACAATGTGATGAAAAGTGCCTCAAGTTCCGGTTCAAGCGCTCGAATTAGAGCGATTCGAGACTCATTGTGTTATTGCCCTGCCCTACTCCTCTGTTGTATCATAGAATATGTCATAAAATAGCTTGGAGGAATATATGTGGCTTCGGACAAGGATGTTCCTTCTTGTAGCTATCCTGTTCGGCATCCTTTACGGCGTGTTTGCCGGCATTGGAGCAGCGGCAGGAATCGGGAATGCTGCATTTTATATCATCCCTGCCTTTGTCCTTCTCTTCATCCAGTATCTGATCGGTCCTGCTATTGTTGGATGGACGATGAAGGTAAAGTGGGTGTCAGAGAAAGAGGAGCCGCAGCTGCACCAAATGGTAGCTGAATTGGCAGGAAAAGCCCACCTTCCCAAGCCCAAGGTTGGCATCTCCCAACTGGCAATTCCCAATGCCTTTGCTTTCGGCAGAACGCAGCGGGACGGGCGGGTCTGTGTCACCCGGGGCATCCTCAACCTCTTGGGCAAGGATGAGCTCAAAGCTGTCACGGGGCATGAAATGTCCCATATCAAGCACAGGGATATGGCAATTATCACTCTGCTCTCTGCAATCCCCCTTATCATGTATTGGCTTGCCTGGAGCATGATGTTGGGAGGGGCTATGGGCAGAAGGGGAGGCGGTGGCTATACAGTTCTTATTGGCTTTGGTGCCTTTGTCCTTTATTTCATTACCAACCTTCTCGTCCTTTATGGCTCGCGCCTCCGTGAGTATTATGCTGATCGAGGGAGCATTCAACTGGGCAGTAAATCACATCACTTGGCAACAGCACTTTACAAGCTGGTCTATGGCAATGCCCGCTTTAAGGGACGTGAGGAATTGAAGCAGATAGAGGGGGTCAAAGCCTTCTTCGTCAACGACCCTTCCCGTGCCTGGAACGAGATCAGAGAGCTCTCCCAGATTGACCGCGATATGAGTGGCACTATCGACAGCAATGAACTGATGGAGCTACGAGTTAAGGAGGTGCGCTTAAGCACCACTGATAAGTTGATGGAGCTTTTCACCACCCACCCGAATATGCTGAAAAGGATTAAGCACCTTGCCTCGCTGACAACCTGAAGGGCTAGTTCACCCTCACCGACCTCGTGAAATTCCTGGTTCGTCCCGCTTTGGGCGACCACGGGCTGGAGAATATATTTGATTCCACTCTGCATATTTCCGGCAGCCACCACCGTAATGTCAAACACGAAGGTGACTGGGTCGCCGTTTTCCTCAATAGTGAAAGGCTTATTTATCCGAAGCTTATCGCTGGGGAGTTCCACAGGGACCGTAGCACCGGTATCTTTGAGCACACCGGTCACATTCTCGGCGTCGATAAACACCATTGTGTATTGCCCTGGTTCGAGGTTACCGCTCCAGAGCTCCTTGGCATTATCTCCCTGGAGCTGTACCAAGTCCACTGGCTCTTCAGGCGGCTCAAGTGGGATCCACTCACCTTCCCCTCCGGCTCTGTGCACCCGGATTTTAGTAATAGGGACATCGAGGCTGGTGAAGTCTCCGATGGCATTTCTCTCGTCGCTGATCAACAACCGGAAATTGCCCTGAGCAGTGGCTGGGATAGGCACGCCTTCTTCGGGTGCTGAAGGTAGGAGAACGACCAGTCCTCCAATTAGCAAAGCTAACGCGCCAACGGCTGCAATTATTGCGAAGGCTTTTCTCATCTTCATCCTCCTTACACCTATATAACTATAACGAAAGAAGCCTAAAACTGTTAGGCGGCGCTCCTGGCGCTTTCGCTCCAGGCTATCCAGCGCAGCATAGAAACGTTGCTTTGCTGCCGCTTTAGCGCCAGGTCTAGGAGTGAAGGAGTAGGCAGCCCGAATATCAAATATGGCTCTAAGAGCCAGCTCCAGCTCCTGAGGTGGCATTACACAATTGGGGAGAGCAAAGGGTCTTACATTTGTCCATATTGTTCACTCGGTCACAGTGTAGTGTTTTGTTAGATCGCATTCCGATAAATTGCTTCCCCTCTTGCGCCAGCACCTGACCAACAAAATAGCTGTTTGCTGGCCCACGGGGAGTTCGAATCCACAACGGTGAAGCAGTTGGTCTTTTAGCAAAAATCCCCGGGTTTTTGCCCGGGATTGGGGGACTGTTTCCTTGTCTTATTGACCACATACCGAGGGCGCTCTGTTTGGTCACCAAGTATCCTAGTTATCTTTGGCAGTGTCAGGTATTTTCCTCAGGCTTTTGTATACCTTTTTCACCTCCTCCACCGATGCCTCGTCTTCGAGGGTGGTGAGGTCGCCCAGGCTTTGCCCTGAGGCTACCGCCTTGAGGACGCGGCGCATAATCTTGCCACTCCTTGTCTTGGGTATCGACTCCACGAAGTAGACTTCGTCAGGGGCAGCGACGGGACCGATAACGCGACGCAGATGCTGAGTGAGTTCCTTTCTCAAACTGGAGGAGGGTGGAGCCTCGTTCCTGAGGGTGACGAAGAGAACGATAGCCTCCCCCTTCACCGCATCGGGCTTGCTCACCACTGCCACCTCAGCCACAGCGGGATGGGATGCGGCGGCATCCTCGAGCTCAGCCGTTCCGATGCGATGTCCCGCCACCTTAAGCACCTCGTCAGCCCTGCCCAGGAGCCAGAAATAGCCATCCTCGTCGCGCATGGCGAAGTCGCCAGTATAATATGAGCCGGGGAAGCGTGACCAGTAGGACTCCTGATAACGCTGTGGGTCACCGTAGATGTCGAGAAGCAGCCCGGGCCAGGGCTTTCTTATGATGAGGAATCCGGTTTGCCCGGGAGGGGTTTCATTTCCCTCAGCATCAACCACAGCGGCATCGACTCCGGGGAGGGGGAAGGTCGCCGAGCCTGGCTTTAGCGGTATGGGCTCAATTCCTGGTGTGGGTGAGATCATAATGCCTCCTGTCTCCGTCTGCCACCAAGTATCAACGATGGGACACCTCTCTCCTCCGATATATTTGTAATACCATTGCCAGGCCTCGGGGTTTATGGACTCACCAACGCTGCCCAGAAGCTCAAGGCTGGAGAGGTCATGCTTTAGCGGCCATTCTTCACCATGACGCATAAACATGCGCACCGCTGTGGGGGAGGTGTAGAAAATGGTGACGCCATATTTCTCCACGATATCCCACCACCGATCCACTGTGGGGTAATCAGGAGCCCCTTCATACAGGACGATGGCTGCACCATGGGAGAGGGGGGCATAGACTATGGAGCTGTGACCGGTTACCCACCCCACATCGGCGGTGCACCAGTAGACCGACTCCTCTCTTATATCGAACACCCACTCATAAGCTGAGTGGTTGAACACAAGGTAGCCACCTGTGCCATGTACCACCCCCTTGGGCTTACCCGTAGTCCCTGAGGTGTAGAGGATATATAGCGGGTGAGTAGATTCCATCGGCTCAGGCTTGACTAGCGTCTCTGCCTCATCGAGCAGGGAGGAAAGCCATAAGTCCCTTCCCTCCGTCATGGGCACCGACTCCCCCGTCTGCTTAACTACGATAATCTTTTCCACTGAGGGACAGAGCCTGGCTGCCTCATCAGCTATCTCCTTGAGCGCCACGATCTTGCCGCGACGATATCCCCCGTCGGCGGTGATGATGACCTTTGCCTGCGTATCGAAAATTCTATCGCACATCGCCTGGGCGCCGAATCCAGAGAAGATCACGGTATGCACAGCCCCAATCCGAGCGCAGGCGAGCATGAAGATGGGAAGTTCGGGAACCATGGGAAGATAAAGGGCAATCCGATCCCCCTTCTTGACCCCGATGTGCTGCAATGCTGAGGCGAAGCGGTTGACATCCCGAAAAAGGGTAGAGTAGCTCAGTACTCTTGTCTCCCCCCTCTCCCCCTCCCAGTATATCGCTACCTTGCTCCTCCGCCATGTCTTCACATGGCGGTCAACGCACTGATAACAGGCATTGAGCTTTCCTTCGACGAACCACCGCGCATAGGGTGGGTCCCACTCAAGAACGCGGTGCCAGGTATGATACCAGTCGAGCTTCCGCGCCTCCTCAGCCCAGAATCCCTCGGGGTCCTGCAGCGAGCGGCGGTGCATTTCGGTATAGCGCTTTGATGGCCATATACGCAAACCTTTAGACAAAGAACTCGCGCTATCTGAGACATTGCCAGAAGTCATATTCCTCCCTCAGTTCGTCTCTCTATTATCAAAACAATATATCACAACGGCGAGCGTTATATCATTCTCATTTTATTCTAATTTGATCCGTTTAGCGACCATTTTGCCGAAGTCGATGCATTTTTGGATTTCGTCTTTATCGGGCACGAATTTGACTGCAAGGTCTGAGTCCAGCACCTCGACCCCCGCCTCTCTCAGTTCCTGTTGAATTTCCTTTACTGCACCGCCGGCCCAGCCATGAGAACCGAAGGCGGCGCCGAGCTTTCCCTTTGGCTTGAGCCCCTTGAGGTAGCACAGGAATTCGGCTACGGAGGGAAACATACCGTTGTTTAGCGTAGGGGAGCCGATGAGGATGGCCTTAGCGTCCAGCACCTCTTTGATTATGTCGCTCTTGTCGGATGCGGTCAGATTGTAGAGTTTCACTTCGGCTCCGCCGTCGGCGATGCCTTTCACCAGCGCCTGCGCCATCTTATCGGTACTGCCCCACATGCTGTCATATACTACCAGGGCCTTGCTCCGAAACACTCCCTTGCCCCAGGAAGCATAGGCGCTGACTATATCTTTCAGGTGAGAACGCCAGATGACGCCGTGGCTGGGGGCGATCATATCGATTGCTAGCCCCCCAAGCTTATCTACGGCCTTCACGATCAGATCGCCAAAGGGCATGAGGATGTTGGCGTAGTATTTGGTTGCCTCGGGCATGATTGTATCCAATCCTACCTCGTCGTCGAATCGCTTGGATATGGCGATGTGCTGCCCGAAGGCATCCATGGAGAATAGGATCTTGTCCTCCACCAGATAGGTGAACATGGAGTCGGGCCAGTGCAGCATAGGGGTGGGGATGAAGGCAAGCCTCCGCTGGCCCAACTTGAGTTCGCTGCCCTCCTTCACCGGGGCGAGGGGCCAGTCTGCGTGAAAGGTTTTAGTGAGCCCGGTCTCCCCGAACTTCTCCAGGGTGATCAGTTTCGCCTTTTTCGCCTCCTTCATCACCATGGGCAGGGAGCCCGAATGATCCAGCTCTACATGATTGGACACCACATAGTCGATGTCGGCGAGAGCCACGAGCTCGTTGACCCTGGCTGCCATCTCATCGTAGAAAGGCGCCTTCACCGTATCAATGAGGGCGATCCGCTCATCGATAACGAGATAGGCATTGTAGGTGGTCCCCAGATGCGTAGAGTAACCATGGAAATTCCTGATGTTCCAGTCGATGGCTCCAACCCAGTAGACACCTTCAGTGAGCATCACCTTACTCATAATTACCTCCTCAATCTCTTTACCCAAGCCTGATCTCATTCACGCCGCTGTGCCTCACTAGGCTGACCTCCTAAACTTCTCCCTAGGGGCCCCGCAGATGGGGCACTGGTCGGGGAGGACACCATCAGAGACATAGCCGCAGATGCTGCAGACATAGTATTCGGTGTCCACGTCGCCTAGCATGTGCTCCAACGCCTTCTCGTACAGCTTTGCATGCCCCCGCTCCACATCACGAGAATAGCTGAAGATAGTTGCCACGTGTGTATTACTCTCCTCATTAGCCTCCTTGATGAACTGAGGATAAGTGCTGCTGGCCAGGTTCTCCCTCTCGAAGGCGGTCTCCAGGTTTTCCTGAGTGCTGACCACGGTGCCGAGGAGGCGGAGGTGATTGAAGGCATGGATTCCTTCGGCCTCGGCAATGGCACGGAACAGCCTTGCCACCTGGCGGTAGCCCTCCTGCTCGGCCTTCATAGCGAAGGCCAGGTTTCTCAGGTGGGCCTGGGACTCAGCGACGAAGCCGTCCTTGAGATTTTCCAGGGTCTTCGTCCCTTTTATCCCCGGTACCTCATGTGGGACGAGCTTTTCCGCCTCCGCACCACAGAGCGGACAGCGTTCAGGTTTATCGGTAGCAAGTTCTACACGGTGACAGTTGGTACATTTCCACGAGGCGCTATCTACCTCCTTTTTGATGTCTCCCTGAGCAGTTTACCACCAGGTGCGCTGCTGTGTGGCCCTATTTCTTCTCTTTAGGCTCATCAATAGGAGTGCAGCAACCGCACTCACAGGGACCGCCGTGGGAGCAAGGCTCGCAGCAATAGACCACGCCCCCACTCTCATAGCCACTGTCGACAATGGTGCAGCCGAATGTTGGACATATCTGTTCCGCCATCTTCGTTCACCCCACTTCCTAATCACTCTTCGAGTTCTTCAAACTCGTCCTTGCTTGCCCCGCAGACGGGACATTGCCAATCTTCAGGTAATTCCTCGAACGATGTTCCCGGCGCGATGTTTCCGTCGGGATCGCCCTTCTCTGGGTCATAAATGTAGCCGCAAACGCTGCACTTATACTTCATGTCTGTCTCATTCCATTCTCAATCCTTATGATATGAAGGGGCTGTTTTGGGAATGGTGCCTCGCTTCACCAGATGATAATAGGCGTAGGTCATCGGCTCGCCCTCCTGTAGGACTTCAGCGTCTATAAGGTCACCGATGAAGATGGTATGCGTTGCTACATCTACTGCATTAATCACCCTGGCTTCGAGATAGGCCAGGGTGTGGTCCAGAACGATGGGGGCACCAGTCTCGCCCAGCTTGTAGTTGACGCCGTCAAACTTGTCTACCTCTCGCCCTGATTTGAAACCGAAACGTCCGATAAAGTTCAGAGGGGTGTCCTGCGATAGAATGGAAACCGTGAAGACCCCGCTGTCCTCGATAAACTCGTGGGTTAGGTTTCCTTTATTGATGCACACCGAAATAATCGGCGGCTCGGAGGAGACTTGGATCACCGTGTTGGCAGTCTGAGCATTGAGTTTGTCTCCCTTTTTGGAACCTATCACATACAGACCATAGCTTATCGAGTGTAGAGCTTTAAGGTTCATCTTAAGCCCTCCCTATTAAACTATTTGAACCGCTCCCTCTAATAGTTCTCAGTCAGTAGCTCGTAGTAGCTCTGGGGGAAGCCGCAGGCCGGGCATCGCTCGGGGGCTTCCGCTCCCTTATGAACATAGCCGCAGTTGCGACACTTCCACTTGACTACCTTGTCCTTCTTGAAGACCTTCCCCTCCTGCACATTCTTCAGCAAGGCGAGATATCTCTTTTCATGTTGCTCCTCAACCTCGGCAACCTCTTTGAAGAAATCGGCGATCTCGGTGAATCCTTCCTGACGGGCTACCTTCTCAAATCCGGGGTACATCTCGACCCACTCGTAGTGCTCGCCCTCTGCTGCCGCTTTCAAGTTAGCCGCGGTATCCCCAATTCCCTGGAGAAATTCAAACTCCCTTCTTGCATGTTCCCGCTCGTTCTCCGCCGTCTCCAGGAATATCCCGGCAATCTGGTCGAAACCTTCCGCTGAAGCCGCAGTAGCAAAGTACGTATACTTATTACGGGCCTGCGACTCTCCGACTAAGGCGGCCTCCAGGTTCTTCTCGGTCATGCTTCCTCTGAGTTCCATTGTTTCCTCCTTCTTACTTGGATCTTTTGACATAAACCTTGTATTGTCCCGCTTCTTCCTCAATTCCCAGTAGCTCATTCCCTGTGGTTTTGCACCAGGCAGGCATGTCCTCTTTTATTCCCTCGTCATCGGCTAAAACCTCCAGCACCTGCCCTACCTCCAGCTCCTTGAGCTTGTTGGCAGTGTGAAAAATAGGCATGGGGCAGTAGAGTCCAATGCAGTCCAGAGTGGCATCTGCCTTCATAGCCCTACCTCCTTAAATAAACAGATTGACCTTCCCCTCTTTAGCCTCAGCCAGGTAGGTAGCCACTCCGGCAAAGCTGTCTACCTCAGGGATAAAAGCATCCTTTTCGATCCCCATGATGCCCATTGAAGTGGTGCAGGCGATAAACTTTACCCCACTCCCCTTGGCTAAAGTCATCATCTCCTCCAGGGGAAGAAACCTGGCATCCCGCATCAACCTCCCCATCATCCACTTGCCTATGCCGAACATGTGAAATTTGGATAGGGGCAGTCTCTTGGCACCACCACGGTTCATCCGGTTGAGCATCTTCCTCATTATACCCCGACTTTTGATTGCACCCTCACTTCTCTTGATGATATTTAGCCCCCAGAAGGTGAAGAACATACTCACCTCCATTCCCATAGAGGCAGCCCCTATAGCTATGTTGAAGGCGGCCAGAGCCTTGTCCATCTCCCCGCTGAATACCACCAAAGTGACCTTTTCTGGCATGACCTACCTCCTTATTTCCACTCTAGCTCGCCCCCACACTGTGGGCAGACTGTTACCTCTCTGGGCACTGCTATCTGGCACACGGCGCAGTAGTGTAGGGTCACGATACAGGGCTGGCAGTAAGGCGCTGCAGATATAGCGATCTCCTCATCACAGTAGGGGCAAAAGCACCTCTTAACCTGTTCCTTTGTCTCCTCACACCTTTTCATTCTTCCTCCTCCTTTTACTTTATAACCTTCTTACCCTGCCTCTTCAGGTAGTCATCGATGGCCTTATTCAGCGCCTGAGCACCGAGGTTGGAGCAGTGATACTTATTCTTGGGCAGCCCCTCAAGCTCCTCGGCCACGAGGGCCGGGGTTATCTTCCTCGCTTCCTCCAGCGTCTTTCCCATTGCCATCTCACTGACGATACTGGAAACGGCAATGGCAGCTCCGCAGCCGAAGGTTTTGAACTTGACATCGCTGAGATGGTTATCAGCCACCTTGATGTAAAAGGTCATCATGTCCCCGCAGACAGGATTGCCCACCTCACCGATGCCATCAGCGTCCTCTATCTCCCCCACATTGCGGGGGTTCATGAAATGCCCCATTACTTTTTCGCTATAAATAGGCATCTTACCTCCTTTCCCCCTGCTCTTTTGAGAATTTGGCGTACAGTGGTGACATCTGCCGCAGCCGATCAACGATGGGCGGCAACACTTCTAATACATAGTCAATATCCTCCTCGGTATTCTCCAGACCGAGGCTGAAGAGTAGCGAGCCATGCACTATCTCATGGGGAAGCCCCATAGCGGTGAGGACATGCGAGGCTTTGAGCGCCCTGGAGGTACAGGCAGAACCACTAGCTGCCGCTATCCCCTGATGACTCAGGAGTATGAGCATCGACTCTCCTTCGATGAACTCGATACAGAAGCTAGCGTGGCCAGGGAGGCGCTGGGTGGGGTGCCCGGTGAGAATCACATGCTCAATCCGAGACAGCAGTCTCTCGATCAACCTGTGGCGCAGGGCTGATAGGCGTTCAATCCTGGAATTCATCTCCGCTTTAGCCACTTCAGCAGCCTTTCCCAAGCCGACGATGGCAGGCACATTCTCAGTCCCAGCCCTTCGCCCTCCCTCCTGCACCCCACCATCGAGGAAGGGGGTGATGCGCACCCCCTTCTTGAGCCAGAGGGCACCGACTCCTTTGGGCCCGTAGAACTGATTACCAGCCAGGCTCAGCACATCGACTCCGAGTTCTTTGACATCGACAGGCATTGTGCCTGCGGCAGCCACGGCATCAGTGTGGAACAGGGCTCCTGTTTTCTTCACCACCTTCGCTATCTCGGCAATGGGCTCGATGGTTCCCACCTCACCGTTGGCGTGCATTATGGAGACTAGAATGGTATCCTCCCTCATGCTTTTAGCTACCTCTTCGGGATCCACCAGCCCGTGCTTATCCACTGGAACCTGGGTCATCTCGAAGCCCCACTTCTCTAGTGTTCTGGCAGAGTGTAATACTGAGAAGTGCTCGATAGCTGAAACAACGATATGCTTACCCTTAGATTGCTGAGCCATTGCCAATCCTTTAATAGCAAAGTTGTTCGCCTCGGTGCCACTGGAGGTAAAGATGATCTCCTCTGGCTGAGCGCTGATGAGGTCTGCCACCCTACACCGTGCCTCCTCTATCGCTTCTCTAGCCTCATCTCCCCAGCTATGCAGAGATTGGGGATTGCCATAAGCATCCTTGAGGTAAGGCAGCATTGCCTCTAGCACTTCGGGCAACAATGGAGTAGTAGCAGCGTTGTCCAGATAAACCTTTCTCATTTCTTTCCTCTTTTTCTTGCTAAAATAACTGAACCACGACTTTACAAAGCCGCCAAGGCGCCGAAATGCAACAGTAGTTGACTGGACTTACTTAAGACGGCTCCCTACCTTATCCCAGTTGATGTTTTTGAAGAACGCCTCTATATAGTCAGCACGCTTCAACCCATAGTCAATCATGAAGGCATGCTCAAAGACATCCAGCACCAGTATGGGGATACTGCCCACCAGATGACCTGTCTCATGCTCATTAATCCATTGGTTGACCAATCTTCCAGTGACGTTATCCTGATACAAGATGGCCCAGCCAATGCCGCGCATTGTTCCGGTGCCCTTGAAATCCCTTTCCCAATCTTCATAGCTGCCAAAGTCTTCCGCCAGCTTCTTCCTCAGCCTCCCTGCTTTATCTGTAGTTCCCTTTATGCCAAGGTTTTCAAAGTAGTATTCGTGAAGCCGCATGCCATTGAACTCAAAACCCAGCCGTCTTTTTAGCTCGGCGTACTCCAAAGTACTGACCTTGCCTTCCTTCAGCATCACGGCAAGCGAATCCAATAGTCTATTGGTATTAGTCACGTAGCCTTGGTAGAGAGTGAAATGATTCTTGAGTAGTGTTTCGCTAAAGCCCTCCATTCCCAACAGGTTGCTATAGTCCCTTGCAGTGTAGGTCATTGCTTTTCCTCCTTTTCATCAAGAAGGCTAGAATGCTAGCCTATGAGGCTCAGCTTATGAGCTGATCAGTTCCATATTCTGCTTGCAGCAAACTAAGGTACCACCGCCGACCTTGGTCACTGTTACTTCATTGCCACAGACCTTACAGCGGTACTTTTCACCTACTTTTTTGACTCCCATCTTGGTCACCTCCGTCTATTGCTGAAATTAGATGGCTTTTAAAGCGTTTTTCTGCCACTCCTCAATATCTCGATGGATTCCTCCCATCTCTTAATATGAATCTTCTCATCTTGGAGATTTTTCTCTATCAAACCTTTGGACTTTTCATCGAAGTTGACCCTTTACAGAAAATCGCCGTAATCCCTGACTGCCCGTTTTTCGATCCAAATATCGGTTTGGAGAAGGATGGCTTGTATACGGTTACGAGCAAGTCGCAGGAGTACTGGCCTCAACATATCCGAGTATAGTAGTCGGTTAGCGATGTTGAGAAGGTGACCGCTGAAGGGGCCTGTGAGGAGTCTTTCCAATCCTATGGAGTTCAGCATCGTGTCTCCGTTCAGCTTTTACCAAATGTACTATCCAGTATATAGCATCTTCAGATTTTTGTTAACCGTGGCGAGTAAGGGTACGCAAAGTACTCTGAAGAGAGGAGCGAGCCTTGATTTTGGCAGATTTTAGATCCATGTAGTTTTTCCGATCAAACAAAATAGCGTTTTGTTACCCTATCTCCCCCAAGAGCGGCGCCACCATTATGAAGTTCTCTGTATCAGCAAAGTCCTCGAAGCTTTCATCCCATTTATCAGCTCCCCCTCTACGGTTGTCAGCCTAAGGTTCTATGGTTTCATAGCAATTGAAGCCGTACTTCTGATAGTCCAAGTAAGCAATGATCTTGGGGACAATTCTATAGTACGGTATTGGCCCCTCTCTCTCATACCAGTCGAGCACCATTTTGCTTTCCACCACCCAGGGGAATTTTTCAGCGAAAAGCATGGAAACCTTATTGCTCTCGTCCTCGTCGGTCACCAGCTCGGCCTGCCCCGCCAGCTGAACTGCCTTTATCCTCTCCCATTTATAGTAATCCTTAAACGTCGCCAAGCCCACGTTGGGATTGCGGTCGATGTTCTTCTTCTTGTAGCTCTTGGGATCCATGGCGATGTAGAGGGTGAAGCCATCGTTTACGAAGCCTATGCCGCTGGCCTGGGGGGTGCCATCCTCTCTGACGGTAGCCAGTGTGCCACCGTAATGCTTGCGCAGGAACGCGACGACCGCCTGCTCCAGCTCCTTCTCGTTCGTAGCCATTTTGATTCACCTCCTTGGCAGTTTTCTCCATTCTATCACAGGAACTCACCTGTATGGGCAGTTACACAGGGGAATTTGAAGCACGCGAGTCGTCGCAAAGCGAGGTTGGCACGTGAGGGAGAAAAACGACCGTCTGCATGGTGGCAAAGCGAAAGCGGAGGGGGTCTCCGCTGAAGGGCAACAGGTCTTGTAAACAAAGGGCGTTTTGTTGAGTCACCCTCCGTCAGAGTGTTTAATATTGATATATAACAGAGGATTAGTAGTCCAGCTCGCTTACCTGCTCCCAGCTCACCTCGTCATAAACAACCATACTATCATCACCAATAATGTAAAGATAATCATCTATGTAAACTGCTCTCCTCGCCATGATATCGCTCACGGCTTTCACCAACTCCAGTTGGTTGTCTGCGTATGAGAACACATAGCCCCCGTTTCCTGCAGGCAGGAAGAAGATCTGGTGCTTCTCATCCAGCAAAAAGGCATGGTGGGTACTCATAACGTCGGACCAGTACTCAGCCATGGAATATTTATCCACCTCGACTGGGTTCTCCGGGGACTGTACATCGAACAGGGAGAGCTTCACTTTCCAGCCCTCTTCCCCGATGCCCAAGATCATATCATCCGTTATCGGGTGCAGATAGGACGAATAGCCCGGTATCTTGAGCTCGCCCTTGAGCTCCGGCATCTGCGGATTGGACAGGTCCAGTACGTAGAACGGGTCGGTTTGCCTGAATGTGACTACATACCCCTTGTCTCCCAGGAACCTCACCGCATATATCCTTTCCGTTAGGCCGAGGTCCTGAACCGCGCCGACTACGTTTAGAGCGCCGTCCAGCACGTAGACATCGTTGGCGCTGTTACTATCGAACCACCACATACCCATGAATGTGCCGAACCCCTCGCCGACGGTGGTCGCTATGCGGAGGTAGCCGTCGTGCTCATCCAGCGAGAACTGGTTCAGGACGCTCCCCGGCACGCTGCCTGTCGCCGATATGGCGAAGCTGTCAAGGTCTATTGCCACTATCCCCGTCCGCTCCAGCTCCCTCTTGTGTACGTCGTAGTAGTCCTCAAGCCTGTTCAGGAGCTCGCTCTCCACGAGTATCCTCTCGCCTTCGCTGAGGGAATCCATATAATCCCCGATGATGACCTCTACCTCCGTGAGCTTGGCCATGTCGCTTATATCGTATCCTTCCACATTCGCTATGCTCTCGATGAGCGATGCGGGGAGTATGCCGTCGCAGTAGTTGGTGCAGAAGTCGAAGACCGCCGGGGCGATGCCCTCCACATACGAGTACGTGATGTATATCGCCTGCCCCGACATGTAGACCACGGACGTGTAGGCGGAGCCTACGAAGGACAGCGAGCTTTCGATGCTGCCCGTCGCCGCATCGATGACCATCGCGTTATAGGTGGCATCCGCCGGAACCGGTACCACGGGACAGTATATGTCCATGCATCCGATCTCGACGGTGACGCCCTCTACCGCGAGCGGCCTGATCGGGCACGGGTCATAGGTGTCCAGATAGGTCTGTGTGACCAGATAGACCTTGCCTTGATACAGCCTTGCGGCGACGGTGTACGTGTCGTCCGCGATGTCGATGTGCCACCTGCTTGTGGGGGTCTGCGGGTCGGAGACATCGTACCCGTAGATGGCGTCGTAGTCAAATATCATCAGCGTGTCGCCGTAGAGGAGCAGGTCGCCCCTCTCGTCGATCTCCGCCGCAACCGACAGGTTCGTCGGGGGGAAAGCGCCTATTATATAAGTTCCGCTGTAGTTCATTACTGGCGGCCATATCTCTTCCGCGGATGACCAGACTACGTCCTCGTAAAGCCAGTACTCACTGGGGGAGAAGAAGATCGATGTGCCGTCCGTCTTGACGATGTCTGGCTCGTCTATCCCTATCACCTGTACGTTGGTCTCGGAGACCCTCTCAGGGTTTGCTGTTGGGGCTGGCATCAAGTCTCCGCCTTCCCCCAGTATCGAAGCGCCGGAGAAGAACCTTGTTACGCTAAACGGGCCCCAGAAGCTGGTGGAGGTGTACAGCAAGTCGGACTCCTGCAGGTAGGCCGCGAGCTCGTCCTCTGAGGAGAAGGTGGTGAGCTCACCGCTTCCCTCGTAGATGCCTGTCGGCGGCGTGACGGCCTGCCCCCCGGCGAGCGACGCGTACACGGTGGCCCCCACGAGCGCGACCACCAGCACCATCGATACGGCGGCCAGCGCCCGTGGCCTGTTTAAGGCCGGCAGCGGCACGAGCGCCCGTTTGAGCCAGGGGAGCCTCCCCCTGTGCTCGTTCAGGGCGGCGCGTAGCCTGAGCTTGGCGGCGGCCTTTGCCGCCGGCCGGGGGATCGGGGCGCACGCCTGCCTGATGCCGAATGCCGCCTCCAGCAGTGGCCTCAGCCTGTCGGCGTGATCCGGGTAACCGGCGAGACAATCTTCAAGCGACTCGCCCCGGTTCATCCGGTCGATACATTCATCCAGCAGCTTATCGAATTCCTGTTTCATCTCAGCACCTCACCACCGTAACTTTTTTTGCGAGAAAACGTATTCCGGCGTTACATTATCCCGCGCAGTTTCTCTATCGCGCTCCTCTGCATCTCTCGAACCGCCCCGCTGCTTTTTCCTAAAATTTTACCTGCTTCCTCCGATGACAGCCCGGCGAAGAACCGCAGGCCTATCACTTCCCGCTGCGCCGGGGTGAGCTGGTCAAGGGCCCGTGACAGAGCCTCCACCTGCAGCTTCCTCTCCGTCATCTCCTCGATATCCTGCGATCCCACGACCTCCGCCGGATCGAGAGGCACCGTAATGTGCTTGCCCTTTTTTCGATAGTGGTCCACCACGATGTTGTGGGCCACCCTGAATATCCAGAAACGCATCTGCTCCTTCGAGCCCGTGAAAGACCTCAGCGATTTCACCGCCCTCAGGAACACGTCTCCGGCTAGGTCTTCCGCTTCAGCCCGGTTACCGATGCGGACGAAGATATAGTGTACGACCCCATCGTAGTGTTCATCGTACAGGCTGGCAAGCGCATCTTCCTTTGTCCTAGCTGCCGGGTCATGATGCTTGCTGTTCAGTTCACACCCCCGTGTTTCCAGCTCAAGCATAATTTTACCCCAAAACAATACTGCAACATCAGAAGCGGCGCAAGCCGACCACGGTTTCTACTTATAAAGACGAAAAATTCCAACTTGTGTCAGGTCTTTATAGAGGATTAAGGAGGATTGGACATTGAACAAAACATCG
>CAZOVW010000026.1:0-11255 GCA_964583545.1 uncultured Dehalococcoidales bacterium
CCAGCAAGATGGAGAGCAGAAAGCGCTGGATGCTCGCCGGGCTTGGCGCTAGGGGGAGGCTGGTGGTGGATGATGGGGCGGCGGTGGCGCTCAGGGAGCAGAACCGGAGCCTCCTGCCCGCGGGCATCAGGGAGGTGGAGGGCGATTTTGAGCGCGGCGATGCGGTGACCATCGTTGACGTTCGAGGCGAAAGGATTGCCTGCGGCATCTCGAACTATAGCTCCAGGGAGATTGCCGTCATCAAAGGCGCTCGCTCCGATAAAATCGTGAGCCTCCTCGGCTATGGCTACGGGGATGATGTGGTGCACCGCAATAATTTGGTGGTGCTGTAGGGGAGTCCAGAGGGGAAGCCCCTCGGCAGGGTTCTAGGGGTGTCCCCTAGATTTATTTCGATTCCCCCTCTCCTTCCAGGAGAGGGGGTCAGGGGGTGAGGTTAAATGTCATCTGCCATCGGGGAGCTTGAAGAAAAGGCGAAAGCTGCTAAAGCAGCCTCACGAAAGCTGGCTCACCTCCCTACCGAGGTGAAAAACAAGGCTCTTGTCAATATCGCCGAAAGCCTTATAGCCAGAGAGGACGAAATACTTGATGCCAATCGTCTCGACTGCGAGGAGGCGAAGGCCTCGGGCATGGATGAGGCCATGCTCGACCGCCTGATGCTCAACTCAAGCCGCCTTCAGGCGATGGCTGATGATGTGCGCACCGTCGCCTCGCTTCCCGACCCGGTGGGCGAGATCATCGATGCTACAGACCGGCCCAACGGCCTGCACATCGAGCGGAGGAGGGTCCCGCTGGGGGTGATCGGTGCTATCTATGAGAGCCGCCCCAATGTCACCGTCGATATATCGTCGCTATGCCTCAAGTCAGGCAATGCCGTCATCCTGCGCGGGGGAAAGGAGGCGCTGCGCTCCAACAGCGCCCTGGCGAGGGCGATCAAGGAGGCTGTCCAAGCCGGCGGGGTTTCCGGTGATGTGGTCCAGTTCATCGAGTCCCCAGAGAAGGAGTTAGTGAGCCGCATGCTGAAAATGAGGGAAAATATCGACCTCATCATCCCTCGTGGCGGCGAGCAGCTGGTGGCACTTGTTACCGAGAATGCCACCATGCCGGTGCTCGCCAGCGGCGTGGGCATCTGCCATACCTATGTCGATCGCACTGCTGACCTGGATAAGGCGGTGGCCATCGCCTTTAACGCCAAGGTGCAGCGCCCCACCGTTTGCAATGCTCTGGACTGTCTTCTGGTCCATAGCGATATTGCTGAGCGCTTTCTGCCCATGATCGCTAGGGAGTGGGCCAAGGCCGGCGTGGAGATGCGCTGCGATGAACGAGCGCTCAAGGTTCTTTCGAACTTTAAGGTTGTTCCAGCGTCCGATTCCGATTGGGGGAAGGAGTTTCTGGCGCTGATAGCGGCGGTAAAGGTTGTCGATTCACTGGATGAGGCTCTGGAGCATATCGCGCGCTACGGCTCAGGGCACTCCGAGGCCATCATCACCGAGGACGATTCTGCGGCCACGCGCTTCCTGGAGGAGGTGGATGCCGCCTGCGTCTATGCCAACGCCAGCACCCGCTTCACCGACGGGGGGCAGTTTGGCTTGGGGGCCGAGGTGGGCATCAGCACCCAGAAGTTTCACGCCCGCGGCCCCATGGGGCTCAAAGAATTGACCACATATAAGTGGGTCATCAGGGGAAGCGGCCAGGTCAGGCCTTAGGCTTCCACATGTTTATCAAGCCAGTCCCAGGCTTCCTTAGGAAGCCAACCAGTCCAATCCCTGCTAACCCGGATAACCAAAAGGCTGTCCGATTCGTTCACGTGTATTGCGAGTCGATGGTAGACTTGATACGCTGTCTCGGAAGTTGATATTAGCCAGGTCGAATCCAAGTAGTGCCACCAACCTGGTGAACGCTTCAACTCTTCAAACAGCCCTTCGTAGTTCTGTTTTGGCTTCCGTAAGTCATATGATACCAGGTATACCATCCTCAGTTACCTTTCACCTATTTCTACTCGTGGCAACCTAGCAATTTCAGCAAACTTTTTAGGGCTCTTTTTGGTTCCGTAGATGGCAAGAGTAACCTGGCGAGCCCCTGAAAGCTCCTCTATTGACCGCGCAAAGAGCGCAAATGCTTGATTCGATACAAGGTCACCTTGGACTCCGGCGGCAAGCAGACTCGTGATGTATTGATTTAAGCTGACGCCGTCCCTCTCTGCTGCATTAGCTAAATCCCTGTGGAGACTTCGGGGTATTCTAACCAGAATCTTTCCCTTATACTCGTCAAGCTCTCTAGGTAAGGGGATATCTTGCCCTGTCTCATAGGCAGCTTCTATCCAAGCGTGCCGCGCGTCTTGAATGGCTGTAAATAAATCATCTAGGGTCCCAGCCTGAGTCATGCACCCCGGTAGATCCTCAATCTCCGCAACAAAACCACCGTCAGGGTCAGTATGAACAGTAACGGGGTAATTCACGCCCAAGTAAAAATCAAGCTCCTTCTTGGCGTGTTCTTTCTTCATACCACTCCTCCAATTCTAGGATTTCATTAATCCTTTGAACGTAATACTTTTTAACTCGACGCCCCTTTACGGTCGGAACTGTAATAGGCCTTGCCCCACGCTTCACAAACGTAAAATGACTGCCTCCTGCCGGGTGCTGCCTGTAGTCGAAAGCCTCCAACAGTTTAACTACTTCTTCAAATCTAACCTCAGGTGGCTGGCGAAGGAATTTGGCTACTAGTTTTTCTAGTTGGGACATTAATGACTACCTCAATCATGATACGGCACTCTATGTTATGATATCATATATGATATCACTTGTCAAGTGCTCATGGGTCATTATGAGAAGCAGCCAGGTCAGACCTTAGGCTTCCTTGAAACCAGCTCTTTTACCTCTTCCTCGATCCGCGCTGCGGTGAGCCCGTGCATCTGGAGGAGCTCCCCCGGCTTTCCTGAGGGGGAATAGAAGTCCTTTATTGCCAGGAAGGACATGGGCACCGGATGTTGTTTGGTGACCACCTGAGAGACTGCACTCCCTAGTCCGCCATGTTGCAGGTGCTCTTCGGCGGTCAGGATAGCACCCGTCTCCTCGGCTGCATTCACGATCGCCTGCTCATCAATAGGCTTGAGGGTGGGCATGTTGACCACGCGTAATTCGATGCCTTCCCTCGCTAGGGTGTCCGCAGCCTGAAGTGCCCGGTCTACCATGATGCCGATGGCGATAACCGTGGCATCCCATCCTCCCCTCATGGTCACCGCCTTGCCCACAACGAAGCGATAATTATCGCTATAGATAACCGGCATTCCGGGGCGGGTGAGCCTGATATAAAAGGGGCCGTGGGTAGCCGCTGCCGCCTTTACCGCCTGGGAGGTTTCGAGGGCATCGGCGGGGACAATAACGGTGAAGCTGGGAAAGGAGCACATCAGCGCCAGGTCTTCGATGGCATGATGGGAGAAGCCATCCTCCCCCACGGTAATGCCGCCATGGCTGGCCACGATCTTCACGTTTTGACGGGGCTGGGCGATACACATTCGAACCTGGTCGTAGCAGCGCGCGGTGGCGAAAACAGCGAAGGAGCTGGCAAACACCGTCTTCCCCGAGGCGGCAAGCCCCGCGGCAATGCCCATCATGTCCTGCTCGGCGATGCCACAATCGAAGAACCTGTCTGGGAACTCCCTGGCGAAGATGTTAGTCATCGTGGAGCGGGAGAGGTCAGCATCGAGCACCACGATGTTTTCATTCTCCCTACCCAGCTCGACAAGGGTATTCCCGTAAGCCTCCCTGGTGCTCATCTCTAAAGCCATTACTCCAGCTCCTTGAGCGCCTGCTCCGCCTCTTCGGGGGTCGGCGCCTTGCCATGAAAGTCGGGGTTATTCTCCATGAAGCTGACCCCTTTTCCTTTAATGGTGTGGGCGATGAGCGCCGTAGGCTTTCCCTTTATCGTTTTTGCCTCCTCAAGGGCGGCGATGATTTGAGCCAGGTCGTGCCCATCAACTTCGATGGTATGCCAGCCGAAGGAACGCCACTTCTCAGGGAGGGGCTCGGTATCCATGACATCGTAGGTCCAGCCATCGATCTGCTGGCAGTTGCGGTCAATGATAGCCACTATGTTATCCAGCTTGAAGTGAGCCGCCGCCATTGCTGCTTCCCATACCTGCCCCTCGTCGCACTCCCCGTCCCCAAGGAGAACATACACCCGATAGTCTCGACTATCGAGACGACCAGCGAGGGCGATGCCAATGCCGAAGGATAACCCCTGCCCCAGAGCTCCCGCTGACATCTCCACCCCAGGAGTGGTGCTCATATTGGTATGGCCCTGCATCCGACTGCCCAGTTCCCTCAGGGTCAAGAGTTCCGCAACGGGGAAGTAGCCTGTCTCTGCCAGGGCGGCGTAGAGAAGCGGTGCGGCGTGGCCCTTGCTTAACACAAAGCGGTCGCGATCGAGCCAGCGAGGGTTTTGGGGGTCGTGGCGCAACACATGGAAGAAGAGGGCCGTCACGATCTCCGCTGCGGAAAGGGAGCCCCCGGGATGACCGCTGCCTACCTTTGCGATCATGGTGATGATGTGGCGGCGCAGTTTTTTCGCCTTTTCCCTCATTTCCTCTATATATCGGGCTTGCGCTACCTCATCAAATATAACCCCTTTGGATTTTAAGAACTGCGTCAGGTGCTGTAGAGCGAGAGGAGACGGTGAATGATATCCAAGCTCCCAACCGGCCAGTGTCCGGTAGTTAATTCCAAGAAGCTCCGCCATTTCCCCTTGACTTAAACCAAGCTCCAAGCGTTGCTCCCGTAGTTCTTGTCCCGTCATCGCACACATATACTAGCACACCTTTACTAGAACATCAAGCCCCAAACGTTGCCCCCAGTTCCTGTCATCGCACACATATACTAGCATATCTTTACTAGAATGTCAAGCCCCCTAGGAATACATCTTAGGGCGGGTGGGTAATAAAATGAAAGTCTATAGATTTTCTTGACCCAGAGGGAAATCTCCCCTACAATCTAAAGGTGATTATCGACTTCCACACCCATATCTTCCCGCCGCGGATCAGGGAGCACCGAGAGGAGTTCCTGGGTCGCGACCCATTATTTGCCCATCTCTACTCTGACCCCAAAGCTAAAATTGCCACCTGCGAGGACCTCATCGCCAGCATGGATGAGGAGGGCATCGACCGCTCTATCATCCTCAACGCCAACTGGACCAACCTCGAGCTGTGCCAGGAGACAAATGACTATATTATGGAGGCAGTATCTCGCTATCCCGACCGGCTGGTGGGTTTCTGCTCCCTTCCCCCAGGGGCGGGGGAGGCGACCATCGCCGAGCTCGAGCGCTGTGCCCGGGGAGGGATGAGGGGCATTGGGGAGATGAGGCCCGATATTCAGGGGTTTGACTTGGGGGATGAGGCGATAATGGAACCTGTGGTCGAGGTGGCGAAGCGCCACTGTCTCATCCTGCTCATCCACTCCTCCGAGCCCGTGGGGCATGAGTATCTGGGGAAGGGGAAGATCACCCCCGATGTCCTCTACAGGTTCATCGTCAAATTCCCTGATCTGTCCATCGTATGTGCCCACTGGGGGGGAGGGCTTCCCTTCTACGCCCTGATGCCAGAGGTGGCAAGAGCCCTGGAAAACGTCTTTTTCGATACCGCAGCCTCGCCCTTTCTCTACCGCCCGGAGATTTTCAAGCATGTCGCCGGAATTGTTTCAGTTAAAAAAATCCTTTTCGGCAGCGACTACCCCCTGATGCCGCCAAGCCGGATTATAAGGCAGCTTCGTTCCCTGGACATGGGGGAAGAGGCGGAGGGTTTGATCCTGGGGAGGAATGCGGAAGGGCTACTCTTGGGGGGAGTATAAAAAGGCTTATATAATGGAACGTATTCGCGCCTTCATCGCCATCGAGTTACCTGACCCGGTCAAGCAGAGCCTCGCCTCACTAATGGATAAATTGAGACCCGCGGAGCATCCTTATGTGAAGTGGGCGGACACCGAGGGCATTCACCTCACCCTGAAGTTCCTGGGAAACATCGCCCAAGGTCAGGTGCCCCGGATAATAGAGGGCATCGCCCAGGCCGCTCAGGGTTTATCCCCCTTTGAGCTCCAGATCGGCGGGCTAGGTGTCTTCCCCAATCTTCAGCGACCCCGAGTTATCTGGGTGGCCGTAAAGGGCGATGTGGAGCGTCTGAGTACCTTGCAGCGGGGCATCGACCACGTCCTGTTACCCCTTGGCTTCTCCCGGGAAGAGCGCCCCTTCACACCCCATCTTACCCTGGGGCGGCTCAGGGAGCGGGCATCACCGGGGGAGCGCAGTAGCATCGGGAAGCTAATGATGGCGACGGAATTTGAAGGCGGCCCTACCATGGAAGTGAAGGAAATCAGCCTGATGAGGAGCACCCTCACCCCATCGGGCGCTATCTATAGCCGCCTAGCCTCAGTTGAACTAAAGGGTGACTTGCCAATACCTCATCTTTAGTGTATATTATTGTTGATTCTAGGATGGGAGGTGGCTCTTGGAGAACAATGTATTCCCCAAATGCCAGAAGTGTAATGTTGGAGATCTAGTCCCTCTGTCAGACTTTGGCAGTCAAGGGGCGCCGATCCACTACAAGGCTTGGGTTTGCACCAATCCTGACTGTGGCTTCAACCTCAAGATCAGGAACGGCGACCTTTATTTGAACGAGCCCATCATCAGCGGCGTAGGGCACACTCCGAGGGCGCGCTAACTAAAGGCGTTTTGCTCGATATCGAGGAAAGTAGGCTCACTTCTTCTTGTGAACCTAGTTGTTTTATTGAATCAGCTCAAGACGTTAGTTCTTGACCTCTTTTTCCCTCCGCAGTGCGTTGGTTGTGGGGGCGGGGGAAGTTTTCTTTGCTCCCGATGCCAATCAGCGCTGCCCTACCTTCCCCCTCCGCTATGCGCCAAGTGTGGCAAATCGCTCTCCGTTGGCACCATCTGTCATGACTGTGAAAATCGCCTCACGGAGATCGACGGCATCCGCTCCATTTTTCCCTTCAATGGGGTAGTGCGCCAGGCAATCCTCCAATTTAAGTATCAGAATGTGAAGGCGCTCGCTGCACCCCTCGCTCAGCTAATGGGGAAATACCTGCATACGCACCCTTTGCCTGCCGACACCTTGGTTCCTGTGCCCCTTCATCCTCGCCGCCTCCGGGAGCGGGGCTATAATCAGTCCTCATTACTGGCCAGGGAACTGGGTAAGCTTGCCTCGTTGCCGATAGTTGAGGGGTCGCTCATCCGTCTCAAAAACACCCCTCCCCAAACAAGAACCAACAGCGCTGCGGAGCGCCTCGCCAATGTCGTCGGTGCCTTTACCTGCCGGGATCAACGACTGGAGGGGAGGCGCATCCTCCTCATCGATGATGTATGTACTTCAGGTGCCACCCTCGATGCTTGTGCCACTGCCCTGAAGGCGGCAGGAGCCACCTCAGTATGGGGCTTGACGCTGGCTAGGGAGGTATGAGGAGGTGGCGAAGGTGGTGGTCATCCTTTTCCTTGGCGGCATTGGGGACAGCCCGGTGGCGGAGATGGTCGCCGGTTGCCACCGTGCCATTGCCCAGGATACTATAGAGCGGGCTCATCTGGCTGGTATCTTCGATGGGGTGATCCTAGTCACCGATGGAGGCCAGCTCGATCCCTCGGTTGTGGTGGAGCCGAGCGGGCGGCCCTTTCACTTCGGCAAAAGGCTCAAAGAGATTATTGAGAAATATAATATTGAAGCGCCCTTTTATATTGGTGGGGGCAGTATTCCCCTGCTTCCCTCCAGTGAGCTGAGAGCCCTTGGTGAGCGGCTCTCCTCCACGCAAGATACAGTGATCGCCAACAATCCCTTCTCCGCCGATCTGGTCGCCTTCACCCCTGGGAAGGCTATCGAGGCTATCGAGCTTCCGGCAACCGATAATCCCCTGGCACAGCTTCTGGTTCGCCAGGCCAATTTATGTGAGGTCTCGCTGCCACACACCGCTTGCTACCAGTTCGATGTGGATACCCCTACCGACCTTTTGATCCTCAAGCTTCACCCTGGGATCGGCCGCCACACCAGAGCATATCTTGAGGAGCTTGCCCTCGATACCTCTCGCCTGGAACAGGCGGTGCGCCTCTTTACCGACGGGGATGCCCAGATTCTAGTGGCCGGGCGTGTGGGCAGCTATGTTTGGTCCCAACTGGAGCGGGAGACCTCCTGCCGGGTGCGCATGCTCTCTGAGGAGCGAAGCCTTCACGCTGATGAGCGTGACCGGCGCGGTGAGGTTCGCACTATCTTAGGCTTCTATCTGGAGCAGGTGGGTGCGGATCGCTTCTTTGAAACCTTAGCCTGGTTGGGCGATGCCGCCTTCATCGATACGAGGGTGCTCTTCACCCACTTTGGGCTTAATCTCACCCTTGCCGACCGCTTCTACTCCGACCTGGGACAGTACGAAAAGATCGATAACCCCTTTGCCCGTGAATTGACCCAAAAGGCCATGGAGGCGCCCATCCCGATCATCCTTGGGGGGCATTCCCTGGTCTCAGGCGGAATACTCGCCCTCATCGAGGTCGCCCGGCTGGGGCAATCGAAGGGTTGTTGACAGAGAAAGGGTGGTGAAGTAAACTAACGCCACGCCAGGAGATTGGGTGGCTTTGTTTTTTGAAGTTTCATCCACCGCATGGCAATAAGTATGAAGAGGCATTCCATCAACTACGGCACCGCGGTCGAAAAGAGTGATCCGGAGGTGTGGGAGGCGATTCACCGTGAGGAGGAGCGCCAGCGGCGGAATATCGAACTCATCGCTGCTGAGAACTATGCCTCGCAGGCGGTTCTAGAGGCTCAAGGCTCGGTGCTCACCAACAAGTACGCCGAGGGCTACCCAAAGCGCCGCTATTATGGGGGGTGTCAGGCGGTGGACCTGGTGGAGGAGCTGGCGAGAGAGCGGGCGAAGCGGCTTTTTGGGGCCGAGCATGCCAATGTCCAACCCCACAGCGGCGCCCAGGCGAACATGGCCGCATACTTCACCCTGCTCGACCACGGGGATATGGTGCTGGCGATGAGTTTAGCCCACGGTGGGCACCTCACCCATGGCAGCGCGGTCAATTTCTCTGGCAGGCTCTATCGCTTCATCACCTATGGGGTGAGCCGGGAGACGGAGCGATTGGACTACGATGAGATCGAGAGGCTTGCCCGGGAGCACCGACCCAAGCTCATCGTGGCGGGCGCCAGTGCCTATCCTAGAGTTATCGACTTTGAGCGGTTTCACCAGATCGCCGACCTTATTAGGGCTCATCTCGTGGCGGACATGGCCCACCTAGCGGGGCTGATCGCCGCCGGGGTGCATCCCTCCCCCGTGCCCCATGCTGACATTGTCACTTCCACCACCCATAAGACGCTCCGGGGACCGCGCGGTGGCTTCCTCTTATCCAAGGCGCGGTTTGCCTCCCCATTGGATGAGGCAGTCTTCCCGGGGATGCAGGGTGGCCCCTTGATGCACGCTATAGCCGCTAAGGCGGTGGCCTTTGGCGAGGCGATGAAGCCGGAGTTCGTCAGCTATCAGCGCGCGGTGGTGGAGAATGCCCGGATCTTGGCGAGCGAGCTTCAGCGGTGGGGACTGCGCCTCGTCTCCGGGGGCACGGACAACCATCTCCTGCTCGTCGATCTCTCCCATACGGGGTTAACAGGCAAGCAAGCGGAGGAAGCCCTGGACTCTGTGGGGATCACGGTTAATCGGAATGCCATCCCCTTCGATACTCGCCCTCCCCAGGTTACCAGTGGTATTAGACTGGGCACCCCTGCAGTAACCACACGCGGCTTCGGCCCCGATGAGATGAGGAGCATTGCTCAGCTCATCGTTAAGGTGCTCACCAATATTGGTGATCGGCACACCTATAAGGAGGTGCGTCACGCGGTTAACGGGATTTCTCGTCGTTTCCCGGTGCCCAAGCTGGGTTAGTTGTTGCTATAGCCTTTTCATGCTATAATACATGGCACTTATGGCGAAGTCTGGAGGAAATCGATTGCGCGACTACGAGCTGGTAGTGATCATCAGCCCAGCGGTCAACGATGATGAAATTCCCCCTACCCTAGAGAAGATAAATCGATTTATCGTTGAAAGGGGGGGATCCATCACTGAAGTGAATCAATGGGGCAGAAGGAAGCTTGCTTACCCGATAAAGGATTTTATGGAAGGGAATTATGTGCTCACTCAGTTCAGCATGGATCCCAAGCTGAGTGCGGAGTTTGAAGCAAGCCTGGGAATTTCGGAAGAGATCCTGCACCACCTGCTAGTCAGGTTGAGTGACGAGGGAAAGGAGTTTGGACATGGCGAGTCTGAATAAGGTAATGGTCATTGGAAATCTCGGTACTGACCCCGAGATGCGTTTCACCCCCAGCGGCAACCCGGTAACCTCCTTTAATATCGCAGTGAATTGGATCTACACCACACCTGAGGGGGAGAGGAGGCAGGAGACGGAGTGGTTCAGGGTAGTTACCTGGAGAAAGCTGGCGGAGCAATGCAATCAGTTCCTCACCAAAGGTCGGCAGGCCTATGTTGAGGGAAGGCTGAGAACCCGTACCTGGGAGGGACAGGACGGCCAGAAGCGCTTCACCACTGAGATTGTGGCCAACAGGGTGATCTTCCTTGGCCGCCCTGGGGTGGCCCCGCTTCCTGAGGAGGCTGAGGTGGCGGCGGAAGAGGTACAGCCGGAGGAACTCCCCTTCTAAAGTAACTTGAGGGAATTTAAAAATGCCTGCAAGAAGGCCTATAAGGTCGTCGAGAACAAAAAGAGAGGGCAGGGGCGGGAGGTTTATCCCGAAGCGCAGGGTCTGCGCCTTCTGCGTTGCTCATGTGGAAACCATCGATTACAAGGACCCGGCGATGCTCCGTCGCTACATCTCGGATCGGGGAAAGATCGAGCCTCGTCGCCGCACCGGCACCTGTGCCAAGCACCAGAGGGCTTTAGCGGTGGCAGTAAAGCGGGCGCGGCATCTCGCGCTACTCCCCTTTACCCCAGCCCACATTCGCCAGACCGGTAGCGTGGGCTTACAAGACTAAACGCATTCCCCGCCTTAAACCTCCCTTTGATAGCTTCTAAAGCCCCCCAGAGCGCTTTAGTGCGAGAAAATGGTGAAAAAAGGGAAGGCGCCACCAAGACGGGAGGTCACCAAGCGTCGCCTGGCGCGATGGCAGCAGGAGAAGCGCAGGCGACGGATCATTATCACCCTGGGCACGCTGGTCATTGCCCTTGTCCTGACAATCATCGGCTTTGGATACTATACCACGAACGTCTCC
>CAZOVW010000026.1:11355-15688 GCA_964583545.1 uncultured Dehalococcoidales bacterium
AGGGAATACCTCTTTTAATGGGTCTGACTATGTTCAAGCGCTTCGCCTATATCCCTATTCACAAGGCTCGCCGGAAGCCCCCCTTCTAATATTGGAGAATAACGAGCTTGTGAGGCAGGGAGCCATAGCAGCCAACATCAGCCTTACCGATGATGAGGTCAACTTGCAAGAAAGGCTGGATGAATCCCTGAGGGCTCAGGTTCCTGAGGTTGGTGCGCTTGTCCCTCAGGTCTATGTGCAGGCGATCCTGGTGGATAGTGAGGAGGATGCCGCAGTGGTGATGGAGGGGCTGGATGCTGGCGAGGCCTTCGCCTCCCTCGCCGAGGAGTATGGAGATGGCGACCTGGGCTGGCTGCCTCGAGGGATAATGAGTCCGGAGTTTGATGAGGTCGCATTCAGCACCCCGGTCGGCAAGGTGAGCGAGCCCTTCTCAACTGCTGAGGGCTATTATATAATCAAGGTCCTAGAGCAGGCGGAACGGGCGCTTGATGAGGATGTGAGGGAGCAGCTTGAAGCTAACGCATTTGACTACTGGCTTGAGGCGCAGCGGGAGGAGAAGGTGGAGCGCCAGGTCGATGCGGAGGAGCTTGAAGAGATATATGAGTGGGCCTTGAAACAGATCAGCTAGCGGAGGACTAAATGGGGAAGAGGGAGAGCATTGGCATTGGGCTTTTGGGGCTGGGCGTGATTGGCAGCGGGGTGGCCCGAGCCCTCACGGGGAAGGCAGAGGCGCTCGCCGCCCCTGTGGGCTGCCCACTGCGCCTGAGGAAGATACTGGAGAAAGACCTCGCCAAGACACGCGCTTCGAAGATAGAGCCCAGCCTCTTTACCACCGACCCGGCAGAGGTCATAGGCGACCCGGAGATCGACATAATAATCGAGGTTATCGGTGGCGAGCGCCCCGCTTTGGATTTCATAAGAGAGGCTATCGGGAGGGGGAAGTATGTGGTCACCGCCAATAAAGAGGTCATGGCTAAGCATGGCCCCCAGCTCCTCTCCCTGGCAAAAGAGCGGGGTGTGGACATCCTTTACGAGGCCAGCGTTGGTGGGGGTATCCCCTTAATCGCCCCCTTCAAGCAGGACCTTTTGGCCAATGAGATCTCAGCGATTTATGCCATCATTAATGGCACCACCAATTACATCCTCACCAGGATGGCCTCCGAGGGGCTCGATTTCTCCTCGGCCTTAAAGCAGGCGCAAAAGCTTGGTTATGCGGAAGCCGACCCCACAAACGATATCGAGGGGATCGACCCTGCCTACAAGCTCGCCATACTTGCCACCTTGGCATTTCATGCCGAGGTGCGTCCCGATGATGTTTATCACGAAGGCATTTCCCGTCTCTCATCTCGCGACTTCCGCTACGCTAAGGAGCTGGGCTACGAGATAAAGCTCCTGGCCATCGCTAAGGAGCGGGATGGCGCTATTGAGGTTCGCGTCCACCCCGTTTTCCTTCCCGAGGACCTCCTCTTAGCCAAGGTGGATGGCGTCTATAATGCCGTTCAGGTAGAAGGTGACCTGGTGGGGCGAGTGCTCTTCTATGGGCAAGGGGCGGGCGCCTTGCCTACCTCAAGCGCCGTGGTCGCCGATGTGATCGACCTGGCACAGCGGATCAACCGCAGGGTAAATATCACCCCCACGTTGCAGCTTGACCCCACAAAAAGGATTAAACCCATCTCGGAGATCGAGACACGATATTATCTCAGGATGAGTACCGTCGATCGCCCCGGCGTGCTGGCCCAGATCTCCAAAATCCTGGGTGACAACCTGATCAGTATCTCCTCGGTGATTCAGAAGGAGAGCGATGTCTCAGCCGATGTGGCAGAGATCGTGCTCATGACCTACCCAGCAAATGAGAAGGCGATGCAAAAGGCGATGGGAGAGATCGAGCGCCTCGAGGTGGTCAAGGAGATATCCAACTTCGTCAGGGTAGAGGACTAAGGATGAGATTAGTCATAGTTTCAAACAGGCTGCCCTTCACCGTGACCGAAAGAGAAGGCGAGTTCTACTTTAAAAAGAGTGTTGGCGGGCTGGTGTCGGGCTTGGTTACATATTTAGATACTCTTAAAAATTCCTCCGTTAAGAAGGAGTATATATGGGTTGGCTGGCCTGAGATCGCTTTAGATGACGAATCATTAAAGGAAAAAATGAAATCCAAAGCTCTTTCCCAATTTCACACTTATCCCGTCTTTCTCCCTGAGGAAACCAAAGAAAAGTTTTACTACGGGTTTTGCAATAAAACAATCTGGCCCCTCTTTCACTATTTCCCTTCTTACGCTGTATATGATGAAGATTATTGGGAGCATTATAAGCGAGCGAATGAAGCTTTTTGTGACGCGATTATGGAGATTATAAGTCCTGATGATCTAGTTTGGGTTCATGATTACCAGCTAATGCTCGCACCTAAACTTATGAGAGAGAAATCCCCCGATATAACGATAGGGTTTTTTCTTCACATACCCTTCCCCTCCTATGAAGTATTCCGTCTCCTCCCTGCAAAGTGGCGTAAGGAAATACTGGAAGGGCTTTTAGGAGCAGACCTTGTAGGTTTTCATACCGACGATTACACCGAATATTTCTTGAGGTGTGTCCTTCGCATCTTGGGTTATGACCATGAGATGGGGGTGATTAAAGGAGGGGGGCGAATAGTCAAGGCGGATACATTCCCTATGGGCATAGATTTTGAGAGGTTTTCTGATTCTCTAAGTAGACTAGAGGTAAAAGGGAAAAGGGAAAGGATAGAGAGGGCGCTTAAGGGCTTTAAAGTTATTTTATCCGTGGACCGCCTTGATTATACTAAAGGCATCCTTAATCGCCTGCTGGGCTACGAACTGTTCCTTGAGAATAATCCCCAATGGCACCAAAGGGTGGTTTTAGCCCTGATAGTTGTCCCTTCTCGGCTAGGGGTGGAAAAGTACCAAGAGATGAAAAGGCAGATCGACGAGCTTGTAGGGAAAATTAACGGGAGATTTAGCAGCCTTGATTGGACGCCAATTTTGTACCGATACACCTCCTTGCCTTTTCCCTCATTAGTTGCTCATTACAGTGTTAGCGATGTTGGTCTAGTTACACCATTAAGGGATGGCATGAACCTTATCGCTAAGGAATATATTGCAGCAAGAACTGATGGGACAGGCGTTCTAATCTTGAGCGAGATGGCAGGTGCTTCGAAGGAGCTAGGAGAGGCGATAATCATAAACCCAAACAACAAGGAGGAGATCGCAGAAGCTTTGAAACAAGCGCTGGAAATGCCTAAAGAGGAGCAGGCAAGGCGTATCCAGATTATGCAGAGGCGACTGGAACAATATGATGTGGTTCGGTGGGGAGAGGATTTCCTCTCCCAGCTGCTATCTGTTAAGGAAGCACAGAATAGATTTAACGCCAAAATAATCGGTCCTGATATTAGAGAGCAATTAATAAGGGACTACAAGAAGGCTAAGAGAAGGGCTATCTTCTTGGATTATGATGGAACGCTTGTTCCTCTTGCCTGGCACGCGGAATGGGCCAAACCTGGTAATGAGACCCTAAGCCTCATAAAATCCTTTTCTCAGGACCCCAAAACGGAGGTTGTCCTAATAAGCGGCCGCGATAAGAATACCATTCAAAAGTGGTTTGGCAGCCTCAGCATAGTCTTGGTAGCTGAGCACGGCGCACGGATTAGAGAAAAGAACAAGGGCTGGAAGCTGATAAGGCCGTTAACCGCGGAGTGGAAATCCCAGTTACTTCCCATGCTAAAAAGGTATGCAGCCAGGGTTCCGGGTTCCTTCGTAGAAGAGAAGGAGTTTTCCGTCGCATGGCACTATCGTAGAAGCGATCCTGGGCTTGCTTCTATACGGTCAAAGGAGCTGATCGATGATCTCACCCATTTTGCTGCCAATGTTGACATTCAGATGTTGCAGGGAAGCAAGGTAGTGGAAGTTAGAAGTGGCGGTGTGAACAAGGGTGCTGCCGCTATGCATCTTATTTCAAAGGACACTTTCGATTTCATACTGGCAGTAGGCGATGATTGGACTGATGAGGACCTTTTCAAGGCTCTTCCCGAAACAGCCTACTCCATCAGGGTTGGATTGACTTCATCTCATGCCAAATTCAATTTGCATGATCATGCGGAAGTAATCCAACTCCTTAAGCAATTAACAAAGACGATCGAATACCGAAAGCGGCGCTTCCCTTGGCTTACCCGGGTGTTTGGCAATCGTTCGCCTAACTCATTGTAGGAAAATGAAACAGGGCGTTTTAGTTCGATACCGCGACTTCCTCCCCATCACCTCCCAAACCCCGATCATCACCCTGGGCGAGGGGGATACGCCTTTGCTTCGGTCTCGCAAAATCGAGA
>CAZOVW010000027.1:0-15667 GCA_964583545.1 uncultured Dehalococcoidales bacterium
GCTTTCTGGAAAATATAGCGCTTGGAAACTGTTAGTTTCAGGGCAAGTGGATGCCCTTAGATTGGTAATGAGCAACAGATTGCAGCTTGAAGGCGATATGTCGTATATGATGAAACGGATGAAAGCAGTGGTAACGTTAACGAAAGAGGTGTTCGCTGGAGTTCCGATTGATTAATTCTAGGAGGTAAATGAATGTACTTTGAAATTGACCCAGCAATTAAAGCGGGCAAGGGGTTATCATTGCTAAGAGAAGAAGCACATAGATTTGCCGAAGAAGTAATGAGACCTGCTGCAGAAAAATTGGACAGGATGTCCGACCCAGAGAAGGTGATAGAGGAAGGCTCACCCTATTGGGATGTATTAAAACAGATGAAGAAACTGGGATATCATACGATCTTTATAGATCCAGATTATGGTGGATTAGGTGTAAACGCAATGGAAGCGCACATAATTTTTGAAGAGCTTGGCTGGGGGAGTGTAGGGCTAACAACAGCGATAGGCGTAGATCAGATCCCACCTGCAATAGCTTCTATATTTGGTATGGGAGATGTCATTGAAAAAGTGACAGAGCCCTTTGTAAGGGATACGGAAGCTAAATATCATGGCTGTTGGGGTGTGACTGAGCCTGATTGCGGCTCAGATTATATTATGGTTTGTGAAGAAAGTTTTCTTCCCTATGTAAAAGAACTCCATCCCGGTCAGGTAAGAGCTGATAAAGATGGTGACGGATGGGTCATCAATGGACCCAAATCTAGTTGGATATCTTCTGCCCCCGCAGCTACACATGTAGGCCTCCACGTTACCCTGCCACCTCATGATAGTCTAGCGACGGGTGCATTTTGTATTGTTCCGCTGGATCAAGAAGGCGTAACCAAGGGGAAGCCGATTGATAAGCTAGGCTTAAGAGACGATCCTCAAGGTGACATCGCTTTTGATAATGTACATATTCCGGATGACTACATGATTATTAGGCCGCCTTTCTATGAATTTCGTATAGGCCAGATAATTTGCGTGACAAGCTGTTTTATGGGGGCTATATTCACAGGTCTGGCTCGGGCAGCCTTTGAGGAGGCTCTTAGGTATTCGAAACATAGGGTCCAGGGTGGCAAACCACTATGCGAGCACCAGTCAGTTAAGCAAAAGCTCTACAAAATGTTCGAAAAGGTAGAGAGTTCAAGATATTACACAAGGAAGGTAATGGAGCATGTCTGGGAGAAAATTTATATAGAGAAAACCTACGATGCTTCTTCAAGGCATGCTCTTTCCGCACAGATTTATGGCACCAATACAGCCTTCGAGGTAGCTCATGAGGCTCTACAGCTCCATGGAGGATATGGACTTACGAAGGACTTTCTCGTTGAAAAGCTCTTCAGGGATGCGCGAGCTTCATTGATAATGGATGGAGCCAATGATGTTTTGAGCCTTGCAGCAGCATACAATATCGTCGACGAGTATTAAAGAGAATTTACCAAAGGAGGTGCGCTAAGATGGTTTTAAAAGGTGGGGATAAAGGTGAGTCCATTCCTTTCGATGCTCCACTCTACGATTTTAATCGTCAGAGAGGGATAGAGTACAGAAATTGCGAGGCACTTGCAGCCGCCTTTATGATCAGTGGAGAAGTGGATGAAATCCTCCCAGAAGGGCTTGAGCCATTCAGTGACCCTCCACAGGGCATAATCTGGATATCTAAGTACCCTTACAGCACTTTAGGAGCATACAATGAACAGATTTCGATTATCATAGTAAAAGATGTATATGGAGAGATGGGATACTACATCCCCTATATTTATGTGACAAATGACGCTGCGATGGCTGCTGGAAGAGAACTTGCAGGAGCGCCCAAAAAAATGGCAGACATAAGGCTTGAGAGCGAATTCGACTATATACAGGGGACTCTGGAGAGGCCGTCAGGTAAAAGGCTAATCACTTTTACCTTTAAGCCCGTAGAGAGAGCAGGAGGAAGTGCAGTAGATGCATATATCCCGTATCCAATCCCATTACTCTCTGTTAGACATCTTCCCTGGGTAAAAAACACGAGTGGGGGTGTTACGCATCTTACACAGTTGATAAGTTGGTATGCGGAGGTGGATTTCCACAAAGATGCTAAGGACGAAAAAATGGTATGGATGGGGCCCGCATCCATTACTTATGACTCTCCCTCTCAGTCTGACCCAGTCCACAAACTCAAGATCGACGAGATATTAGCTGCTCTCTACTTCCAGTTTGACATGAAGCTGAACGTTAAAGAGGTGCAGAAAGAGTATTAGAGAAATTTGCAGGGCTCTGTATTTTTCCTACAATAAGGAGGGATTACGATGCCATCGGTCAATGTTGAAGGTGTGAGGCTTAACTATGATATACATCGGGCTTCCGTTATCACCATGACATCCTGATGGTGCAGGAGTCGCCGCCACGAAGATAGGTTTCGATCAACTCTACCTTGACCGGCCGGTTAAGGGCTTTCTCGTAGACATGCTGCAGATGGTTAATCGTGCAAAGGCAGTGGTTGGCGGTTGGCTCGATATCTAAAACCTTAATCAGCGGACAGACACAGCTTCCTCCCTTGATCACAAGTGTGGCGGTATTGCCCTCTCTGGTTAGTGATGATTGTCCCCCACTGGCAATATTTTCACCCAACTCATGAACTTTAAGAAAGGCGTCTATTTCTGCGTCTATGTCTTGCAGGGGGATTTTCACGCCCTTCAGTGCCATCAACCCGAGCTCGAAATCCCCGCACCCGCAACCGACCTCCTTCAAAACGATATCCGCTGCCTTTTCATCGAGTTTACCAACGCCTTTGAAAAAGAGTTTCGTTGCAAGGGGCGGCAGGATCTCTCTCGAGAAAAATTGTAGAGACGCCGGCATGTTCTCGTCAAAGGTGCCCTCCTCCAACCATTTCTGTGTCCTCGCCCACACTTGTTCAACCTTTTCATCGATAATGTTTTTTTCTGCCATTGTTGCCTCTTTACGCCAATTTTTATGCCCCTCGTCCCACATCTGCGCCGCGATCGTGGTGAACGGGGTGCGAAATATAGAACAATCCTTGCGATTTGTCAATACCTTGAGGCTATCCCTTTGAATGTATCTTCCGGGGTGTGCGTAAATTGTTTGTTGTATGATAAAGTATAATATAAAAGAATGAAAGCGGTCAGTGAGTGCTACCCGTGTCTCTGCCGCCTGGTATACCAGGCGGCAGGACTGGCCACCAACGCTGAGGAGGTAAAAGTGGAGGCGATAAGGGAAGGGCTGAGGGTCGTCGATGAGAATTTCTCCCCAGATGCGTTGACGATTGCCATCGCTACCAAGATTCACCGGGTAGTAAAGGAGATAACCAAAAACCCCGATCCCTATCGCGGGATGAAGGACGAAGAGATAAGAATCTCCAGAGAGCTCAGCAGGGAGGTAAGCCTGGCCTACTCCCAGGATTTCAAGGGTTATCTGGCGCTCTCCGCTCTGGGGAATGCCATAGATTTCTTCAGGGACTTCGATGCCATCAAGAGGGACATGAGGAGCCGGGTGGAATTTTTCCTTGACGACTCCGACAAGTTCGAAAAAAAGCTTGAAAAAGCGACGAACGTGCTTTTTCTAGCTGACAATGCCGGCGAAGTATTCTTCGATTTGCCTATCGTAAGATGGCTGGCGAGGTTTGCCAGGGTTACCTATGTAGTCAAGGAATCCCCCGTGCAGGATGATACCACCCTTGATGATCTGAGGATAGCGGGGCTGGAGGGAGAACTGGGTCGCATGATCACTACGGGCACCGCCACACCCGGTGTGTTGCTCCACTCAGCCTCGGCTGAGTTCAAGCGGGAGTTTGCGGCGGCCGATTTAATCCTGGCAAAAGGCATGGGATATTACGAGGGTCTCTCGGAGCTCCCCCCCAATGGCAGGGTGCTCTATTGTCTTATGGCTAAATGCCGGCCGGTTGCTGATTCCATAGGGGTGCCTGTAAACAGCTACGTTGCAATGTTGCGATGAGCTAGTTGATGGAGGAGAGGGATACATGGCAGCCCTTCAGCGGTTTATCGCAGGTCTAAATAGGACCTGACCGGGGCGAAGCACTTTCTATGGATGGGGCATGCCCCCAATCGCCTGAGGCTTGAGAGGTGCTCCTTGGTGGCATAGCCCTTGTGCCTGGCGAACCCGTAGCCAGGATGTGCCTCATCGAGCGCCACCATGATGCGGTCCCTGGTCACCTTGGCGATAATGGAGGCGCACGCGATGGAGAGGGAGCGACTATCGCCCTTAGTGATGCTTCTCTGGGGGAGGGCGAGTTCGGGCAAGGCGACGAAGTCGATGAGGAGGAAATCGGGGGGGTGGGGAAGGTGTACCACCGCGGAGCGCATCGCCATCGTCGTTGCCCTCATAATACCCTCGGCATCGATTACCTTGGAGGGCGTATAGCCAACACCGATAGCGATGGCTGCTGCCTCAATCAGGGGAAAGAGCCACTCTCGCCTTTTTGGAGTGAGCTTTTTGCTATCGCGCACCATGGGGAGCCAGGGGGCATCCAGGCTGAGGGGCAGGATCACAGCGGCGGCCACCACCGGCCCCGCCAGGGGGCCACGCCCCACCTCATCGATGCCGGCGATGAAGCAGTAGCCCTGCTCCGCAAGCCTCCGCTCTTCAATAAAGGTCGGCTGTTGGGCTATCTCGGTTAGCGCTTTCAATCACCCCTCCCCCTAAAACCTCTTCCACCCGGTAGAATACGACCGTCTGCCCTGGCGCGATCGCTCGCTGAGGCTCATAAAAGCGAAATTCAAAAAACTCCCCTCTAGGTGAGAGCACCCCCTTTGCCTCTGGGGACTGGGAGCGGATCTTGGCACTAACCTCAATATCCTCCTGGGGCGCCTCGCCAGAAACAAAACTCACCCCGCTGGCAAGAAGGGTATCGCTCCAGAGCTCCTCCTCAGGCCCCACTACCAGGGTGTTAGCCTGACCATCGATCCTGATCACGTAGAGGCGTTCCCCTGAGGCGATCCCCAGGCCCTGCCGTTGCCCTATTGTATAGCGGGCGATGCCCTGATGTCTCCCCACCACCCTGCCATTGAGGTCGATGATCTCCCCCGGGGTTGTGGGAAGGTGCTGGGTCAGGAAGCTGCGATAGTTGCCATTGGGGATGAAGCAGACCTCCTGGCTCTCCTCTTTGTCACTGGTGGGCAGCCTGCGCTTCACTGCCATGCGGCGCACCTCATCCTTGCGGTATTCTCCTAATGGGAAGAGGAGGCGCTTTAGCGCCTCCTGCCCCAAGCCGTATAGAAAATAGGACTGATCCTTGCTCTGGTCGATGGCTTTAAGCAAGCGGTAGCTTTCAGGATTTTCGGGGGAGGCGTCGATCCTGGCATAGTGACCCGTGGCGAGATATGCTGCTCCCAGTTTCAGCGCCTCTTTAAGGAGAAGACCGAACTTGATTTTACGGTTGCAGATAACGCATGGATTGGGCGTTCTGCCCCGGTGATACTCCTCACAGAAGTAATCGACGACATGGGCCTGGAACTGGGTCGCAAGGTCGAATACATGAAAGGGAATGCCCAGGCTCTGGCAAACCTCTTTCGCTATCCCCACCCCCTCCTCCGCTCTCTCCGCTCTTTGCGCCCTCCAGAGCTGCATGGTGATGCCAATGACCTCATACCTCTCCTTAAGAAGGGCTGCGGCGAGGGAGGAATCGACGCCCCCGCTCATCGCCACAGCGACACGACTGCCCATCTTTTTCTCTTACCTCTCTCTTCTGCTCAATAGCTCTCTGAGCTCGGGTGGAAACTCCACTTTAGCCGTGCCAGCGCTGCAAAGATCGATGCTTTCCATTAAGCTCGGCATCTTGTGATACGGGATGCTTACAAAGAGCTCCTCAGGCTTGTAGTTTTGGTATTTGCGAGAAGTATAATCCAGCAGACTGAGATTGAGCTCCCCCGATACCAGAGGGTAGGCGATGACCATGTGGCATGTCGCGCCTACTATCTCCGTCTTGGGAGGGATGCCATCCGGGTAAGTAGCCAGGGTGACTAGGCGACATGCCTGCTCCGGATTACATAAAAACACTACCAGATCGGGTGCTATCTCGGCCTTCTCCAGGGGGGAGAGAACCACATATTCCGCCAGCCCCAGGGGTGGGGCGGTGGTCAAGGCCATAGCCCGGTGGAAGGTGGCAATGGAGCAAAACAGTTTCTCTCCCTCTACCAAGAATTTCTTCAAAAGTTTATCTCCCTCCCCGGAGGGTCTGGGGCCCAGGCCGAGATGCCATACTCCGCCGGGGCAAGCGCAGCTTTTCCGGCTCAGGTTGATGATGGCCCCGTCTCTGGCATCGAGCAGGGCCTGGCATACAGCGTATCTCCCTTGTTTTGCCCCCGAGGCCGGCACCATAGAATAGCTAACGGCGATGGGGCTTCCCTCCAGCCCCAGCACCTCCTTCAGCCTCTTAGAGTATTCCTCCCAAACCATGCCATTGCCTCCTTGCTTAAAGTTCAAGCAAGACCATCTTATCAGAGTAGTGGTATCCTGGCAAACCATCATTGCGCGACCATGATATAATATTTAGAGGAGGGATCAACTTCTGGAAGCAGCACAATTAGCGAGGAGAGCGGTGGAGGCAGCCTCGGAGAAGCAGGCCGACGATATTGTGATGCTCGATATGAGCGGAGTATGCACCTTTGCCGACTATTTTGTTATCTGTAGCGGCGAAACCCAGCGCCAGATCGAGGCCATATGTAAGGAGATCGATGAGGTGCTGGGGAGGGAGGGAGTAGTGCCGCAGCGTCGCGAGGGCGACATTGACTCGGGCTGGATATTGATGGATTTCGGTGATGTCATCATCCATATCTTTGCCGCAACCGAGCGAGAGTATTACAAGCTGGAGAGGCTGTGGAGCAGAGCGACCCCACTGATCAGGATTCAGTAGCTTTGAACTTTTCGGTCCTAGGAAAGGGATGCCGTAAATAATTTTTAGCGAACTTATAATTATTCAGTAGTGTGTATGCTGTTGCGAAACTACTATTGCTGCTACCAGATAACAATTATCTCATCGATGGTAGGATTTCCCGAAATACTGTATCCAGTACAGAGGTCATTCCACTTTGCGCCAATAGCGTCAATGGATAAAGGTATTAGTTCGTCTGTCTGAGGGTCTACGTAAATCAGACCCCTGTCCACGGTTTCAAAGGCGCAGATTGCGTGGGCACTGCCCTCTAAGAACCCAATATACACAAAAGCACACCTGAAGCCAGTGCTCTCCGCGTTCTCATTGAATGTTGCTGCAAAATGGCGGCAGGTAAAATTTTCCGAGTACGTGTATCTATCCGTCAAGTCTGTTGTGATGAACGACATTGCTTCGTCGTAAGCGGGATTTCTATAACCCTTTGCTGCTGTCAAGGTCTCAAGTAATTGCAGTAATTGCTCATACTCCTCTGTTGTGCTGTTCAACTCCGTCTCTACGGCAGATAACTCGGCCTGCGTATCACTTAATTCCACCTGCGTTCTTGCTAGTTCCCCTGTTACATCAAGCCAGAGCCATACTTGGATGGCTACAGCAACTAGGAGCGCTAGAGACAGTATTGATAAAATCCACTGCAATTTCACTAATTTATCTCCTTTCTTTTAATTTCATACTTAGCGGTTAGTTTCGCAACTTCCCAATATTGTTTTAAAAAATCTCCTCTGGAGAGAAGAAGAGGTCTATTTCCCTTGCGGCGGTCTCTTCCGAGTCGGAGCCGTGAACCAGGTTGCGCTCGATGTCCTCGGCCAGGTCCCCCCTGATCGTTCCCGATGCGGCGCGTGCCGGGTCGGTATCCCCCATAGCACTTCTCACCTCCGCTACTGCGTCCTCCCCCTCGAAGACGGCGGCGATAATCGGGCCAGAGGTGATGAAATCTACAAGCTCCCCGAAGAAAGATTTGTCTTCGTGAACGGTGTAGAGGCGCTTCGCTAGGGCCTCGTCCACCCAGATCATCTTCATCGCTACGATCTTGAGCCCACGCCCTTCCAGGCGAGAGATGATCTTGCCCACCAGCCTTCTCTCGACGGCATCCGGTTTCAGGAGAACGAGCGTCCGTTGCATAGTTATGCCCTTTTCTAGCCTTCCTCCACAATATACATTGTCGCCTTACCCTCCGCCACCGGGGTGCCGTCCTCCAGTATTATCTCGGCCTTGGCCTCGACGAGTTTGCTCCTTTTGTTCGTTATCCAGGCGCTGACGTAGAGTTGCTGTCCCACTAGGGCTGTGTTCCTGATCCTGACCTCCGTCTTTGCCGTAACGCAGTATAGCTCCTGAAATAAGGCGGCATAGGCCATCGCTTCATCGAGAAGGGTGTTGATGATTCCCCCGTGGACAATACCGGGCCAACCCTGGTGGGATTCCCCGGGGGTGAATTCCGTCTTAACCGTCTCTCCTTCCTGGCGAAAGCTAAGCTTGAGCCCGATGGGGTTTTCCTGACCACAGGCGAAGCACATGGTATAGTCTTTTATGTCCTGAAGGGGTGGCCCCTTATAAACCTTCATCGTTTCTCCCTTCTTGGTGTGGTAATTCCGGGGCGACGCAGGTAGAGGGGCTGGAGGGTGGTGGGGTGGTCCAGGTCGCCCCGCTCAAGCCTTTGCCAGCCCAGTTCCGCTAAAATCCTCGCCCTGCAGAGCGTGTTGTTCAAAATCACCGCTTGCTCCCCCAATTGCTCCTTGATCTGCTGAGCAATGTCGTGCGAATTTTTCGCAAAATGGCTGCAGAAAAGGGTCCTTGCGGCGATCTTGGAGCAAAGCTCCGCAACAGTGGTGATATGCTCCGCAACAAGCTGCTGCCACTCGCCTAGTTGCATTTGATATAAGGCGGTGGCGATCTCGCCCCGTCCCGCATCCAGCACCGGGCAAATAGGTAGCCCCGTTTTGGCATTGGGGAAAGCCTCCGCCTCCAGGGTTCCGATGCCCACCAGAGGGATGCCCAGGGCGAAGGCGAGTCCCTTAGCCGTGCCGACCCCGACTCGGAGCCCATTGAAACTCCCCGGGCCCTTGGCCACGATGATGGCCTTGATCTCCTTAAGCTCTATCTCGGCTTGACGGAGCAGGTGAAGCAGATTGGGAATTAGCTCTACCGTGTGATTCTGCCCTGCTGGCCAGCTCATCTCCGCCGCCACCTTCCCGCCGTGGGATAGGGCGATGCTGGCGAACTCTGTGGCGGTATCTATGGCAAGCTCCATTTTTTTCGCTCTTTTCGCTTGTTTGGTTTGGGTTCCAGCCTTGGCTATACTTGGCTATAATGTCACATCCGAGACATTTGTTTTTTTCGTCCTTTTCGTTTCTCGTTTAAGCTGGGAAAGCATCTCTACATAGCGCTCCCCGCTAGGCTTTAGCACGAGATTGCGGCTGGTGTCCGAGAGGAAGTTTAGCTCCACTAATAGATACTCTGTAGGAAGCGTTTTCAGGGCCTTCTCCGCCCATTCCACCACACAAACGCCACTCCCGTAGAGATAATCGTCTAACCCGAGCTCGATAACCTCCGCAATACTGTCAAGGCGGTAGAGGTCGATATGATATAGGGGGAGTCTCCCCCGATACTGATTGATCACCACAAAGGAGGGGCTGGTGGCATAGCCTTCGATGCCCAGCCCCCAAGCAATGCCTTGGGTGAGGCAGGTCTTGCCTGTGCCAAGTCCGCCAACGAGGAGGAATAGATCGCCCGGCTGGGCGAGCCTTCCCAGCTCCTTACCGAGCCTTTGAGTCTCCTCCGGGCTCTCGCTAAGAAGGTTCATCATGTTCCCTTTTCGAACTCCCTATCCCTATCTCCTCCCCTTTGCGAAGTGCTCCCAGCCCGCTTTCTCCAGCTTCACCTCGTTCCCATGTTCATCCAAAGTCGTCACCTGTCTTGGCTCGGCGACGATCTCGCCGATCACCGTCACCGTGCAGGGCATCGCCTCTCTTATCTTGTTGATAACCTCGCCTTTGGTGGTGAACAGAAGCTCATAGTCCTCGCCCCCTGATAGGGCGAGGTTTATGGCATCGTCCCCGAAGGAATTTTGTACTATCGGGTGAATCGGAACCTGGTTTACAAACAGATGGGCCCCCACCCCACTTGCTTTACATAACTTGTCAAGGTCGCTGACCAGCCCATCGCTCAGGTCAATTGCAGCCTTCACCCCGTGGCGCGCCAGGGTCTGTCCCTCGGCGACGCGGGGATGGGGTTTGAGGTGAGCTTCCCTCAAGGCGGCAGTCTTCTCATCAAATTTAAGCCCTTTTCGGAGTATGGCCAGCCATGCTGCCGAGGCCCCTAGATATCCCGTTACTGCGATCCGCTCCCCGGGAGTCGCCGCTGAGCGGGTGAGGATGTTTTGGTTTTTCCCAGCTTTGCCCACCACCGCCAGGCTGAGCACGACAACGGGCGCCTCAACCGTGTCCCCGCCCACGATGGAAACATTGAAAAGGCGCGCTAGCTCCGCCATCCCTTCGTAGAGCTCAGTTACGCTCTCCACCTCGGTATCCGCCGGCAGGCCCAGCGACAGCAGGGCATATTGGGGAATGCCACCCATCGCGGCGATGTCGCTGAGGTTCACCGCAAGCGCCTTCCATCCCAGCGCTCGCCAGGTGGTGGTGCTCAGGGTGAAGTGGACATCCTGGATCAGGGCATCGCTGGTGGCAAGCTGAAGAGAGGTCTCGGTGCGCCAGCAGGCGGCATCGTCGCCGATGCCGAGGAGCACAGACTCGCCTTTTGATTTACCCACAATTTTAGCAAAGAGCTCGATGAGCCCAAATTCTCCTAGCTCTGAGACCTTCATACCAAGATTATACCCGCTTTCCCTTGACTTATCTAGCCAAGCTAAGGCAAAGCTGATATATTTAAGAGAGATGCAGTATGCGATCCTGGCTGACATCCATGGTAACCTGGCTGCCTTTAAGGCGGTGCTCCAGGACATCAAGGAGAAGGGCAGAGTGGAGGAGCTATGGTGTCTGGGCGATATTGTGGGTTATGGGCCTGACCCCTCGGAATGCATTGCCCTGCTGCGCCAGTACCCTCACCTCTGTGTTGCAGGCAACCACGACTGGGCGGCGATCGGGATGGTGGATATTTCGGATTTCAATCCGGATGCTGCCGAGGCATGCCGCTGGACGGGGCGGCAATTAAGCCCTGAGGATGTGAAATACCTGGAGAGCCTTCCCTTAACGCTAACTTGGGGTGATTTCACCATTGTCCATGGTAGCCCGCGCGAGCCAATCTGGGAATATGTGCTCTCCACCCAAAGTGCCCGGGACAACTTCCGCTTTTTCGAGACCAAGTATTGCCTCATCGGACATTCACATGTCCCTTTCGTCTTTGAGCATGTTGGCGAAACCTGCCTCCTTGGGGAGCTGCCCCCGGCGCTAAGGCTTGGGGGAAATCGCCTGATTATTAATCCCGGTGGTGTTGGTCAGCCTCGCGATAGCGACCCACGCGCCGCCTACGCCATCTATGATGAAAGAGATGGGGTCGTCTACCATTATCGCATTCCTTATGACATTGAGGATACTCAAGAGAGGATGTTAAGGCAGGGGCTACCCACTTTCCTGGTGACGAGGCTCAGCTATGGCTGGTGACTATGTGCCGCGCTTTTTATACTCAGGGCACCAGGTAGCATTGGGCCGCTCGGGGCGGTGGCAGGCGCTCCGCCAGTCCCACTTGCAGCTATCGCAGAGGAAGATATTTTTCCCCCGTGCTTTCTTAATCCTGAGCTTGACGTGATGCCAAATGTTGGGACCCATGTTAACCTCCCAAGCGGTCAATCTAATATACTACTGGGGGAGATACTTAGCAAGGGGATGTGCTCGCCTTCCATCTTGACTTTGCAATGTAGTTATGATATGGTGTGACATCTGGGCCGCTAGCTCAATGGTAGAGCAACTGACTCTTAATCAGTAGGTTACAGGTTCGAGTCCTGTGCGGCTCACTATTTTTTAGCTTCGATATTGATGGGGGAGGAGAGTCGGGAGTTCGGAAAAGGGGAAGTGTCGGAACTGGTAGACGAGCATGACTTAGGATCATGTGCCTTCGGGCGTAGGAGTTCGAATCTCCTCTTCCCCACGAAAGGAGGGCTTATGCCAGAACGGGCTCAGGTCAGTGACCTGACTCCGATTATTGTCTCTGGAGAATCTAACAGGGAGGGAAAAGTATGCTAGAGTCAATGCTTGGTCCAGAAACGATGAAGAAGATGATGGCCACGCTGACGGGGTTGGTCTTTGCTATCCTGGCGTTCATCGGCATGATCCTGATAATGATCGCCTCCGTTAACCCGATCTTTCATGCCCATTTCTGGCCAGCGCTCGTCATCGTAGGGTGTGCCGGGGGCTGGCTTATGGTAAAAGGTAAGTGCCTCAAGATAGGATTATCTGGCATCGCCATGCTGGTGTCGCTATGGGTTCTGATCAATACGATATGTGGATTTGCTGCACCTCCAGGCGCAGGGCTTGGCGCACTCATCAGCGGCGCGGCAGGCCTTCCCGAGTTTATCCAGCCGATCCTGCTGATGTTCGCCGGGACGGGAGCGCTTCTCGCTGTCTTTGGTTCTGTGGTGGGGATTTGGGGAGCCATGAGGTATGTAGAGGGCAAATCAAAGGAAGCTCCAGAGTAACTAAGCGGCTTCGCTTTTTCATTAAGAAGCCTTTCAGCATCGGTGCTGGAGGGCTTCTTTATTAGAGGAAAGGGGGTTTTTGCAAAGCCGGCTCGATTATTTAATTTCAACCATAAAGCTCGAAAAGTTGAGATTAGCCTTGCTGTATGCTAGGATGCTACCATGGAGCAACGCCACATCAGGAACTTCTGCATCATCGCCCACATCGACCACGGCAAGTCCACGCTGGCCGACCGCCTCCTTGAGCTTACGGGCACCATCAGCGAGCGGGAGATGCGAGAGCAGTTCCTCGACCAGATGGAGCTGGAGCGGGAGCGGGGGATCACCATTAAGGCCCATGCGGTGAGGATGAGCTATGTTGCCTCCGATGGCGTGGAGTATCAGCTCAACCTTATCGATACTCCAGGGCATGTCGATTTCACCTATGAGGTCTCCCGCAGCCTAGCCGCCTGTGAGGGGGCGATATTGGTGGTCGATGCCGCTCAGGGGATCCAGGCGCAAACCCTGGCCAATGTCTATATTGCCCAGGAACACGACCTGACCCTGATCCCTGTGGTCAACAAGATCGATCTGCTCAATGCGGAGCCTGAGAAGGTGGCCAAGGAGCTGGAGAGTATCATCGGCCTCCCCTATAGCGAGGTGATTTTTGCCTCGGCTAAGGAGGGGATCGGGACGAGGGAGGTCCTGGAGGCCATTATCCAGAGGATCCCTCCCCCTAAAGGGGAATCTCAGGGGCCACTGCGGGCGCTGATCTTCGACTCGAAGTATGACCCCTATAAGGGGGTGATTGCCTATCTGCGGGTGGTCGATGGGGCGGTCTCTAAAGGGAGGCGGCTCAGGCTGATGTCCTCGGGGAGGCCGATTGAGTCACTGGAGATCGGCGTGTTTAAGCCCGGGCTAACACCGGCGGACCGCCTCATCTCTGGCGAGGTGGGCTACCTTGCCACCGGGCTTAAGAGCGTTGGGGAGTGTCGGGTGGGCGATACCATCACTCAGGAGGAAGGTGGGGCTGCGGCGCCGCTTCCCGGCTATCGCCCCGCCAAGCCCATGGTCTTTGCTGGCCTCTACCCTTTGGTGGGGGATGATTACCTCCCGCTTCGTGAGGGGCTGGAGAAGCTCAGGCTTAACGATGCCGCCCTGTCCTATGAGCCGGAGACCAGCGCCGCACTGGGCTTCGGTTTCCGCTGCGGCTTTCTGGGCATGCTTCATATGGAGATTGTTAGGGAGCGGCTGAAGCGGGAGTATGGGCTTGATCTGCTAGTCACCGCTCCCAGCGTTGCCTACCAGGTCACGAAGCACGATGACCAGGAGCTGACGGTGTCTAATCCCTCGATGCTTCCACCCAGGGGCGAGATTGGGGAGCTCAGGGAGCCCTGGATGTCCATCACCATCATCACCCCCGCTAGATATATCGGCACCGTGATGGAGCTCCTGAGGGGGCGGAGAGGCGAGTATCAGGGGATGGAGTATTTTGTGGGGGAAGCGCCGCAACCCCAAGAGACTGGCTCCGCTCTCAGGGTGCTCCTCCACTATGAGATCCCCCTCGCTGAGATCATCGTCGATTTCTATGACCAGCTTAAGTCACGTACTCAGGGCTATGCCTCTATGGACTATACCTTCTCCGCCTACCGACCGGCGCGGCTGGTGAAGCTGGAGATCCTGGTAAATAACCAGCCTATCGATGCCCTTTCCCTCATCCTTCCTGAGGAGCGGGCCTATCGGCAGGGGAAGGCTTTAGTGGAGAAACTCAAGGGCATCATCCCCAGGCAGCTTTTCGAGGTCGCCCTTCAGGCAGCCATTGGACAGCGGGTCATCGCCAGGGAGAATATCAAGCCGTACCGCAAGGATGTGATCGCCAAGTGCTACGGGGGCGATGTTACCAGAAAGAGGAAGCTCCTGGAGAAGCAGGCTCTGGGCAAGAAGCGCATGAAGGTGGTGGGGCGAGTGGAGATCCCTCCTGAGGCCTTTGTGGAGGTGCTCAAGCTTTAGTCCCAGGATTTTTCGAAAAACTTCTTCAGATATTCCCTGAAATTGGCGCCCATTTCAGGGTGGCGCAGGCCCAGGGCAACTGAGGCCTTGAGTAGGCCGAGTGGCTTGCCGGCATCGTAATATGTCCCCGCAAGCTCATAGCCATAGATCGCTTGCCGCTTGAGAAGGAGCGCCAGGCCATCTGTGAGTTGAATCTCTCCCCCCTTGCCCGGTGGGGTAACCCTTAGCGCTTCGAAGATCTCAGGAGTGAGAATATATCTGCCCAGTATCGCCAGGTCCGAGGGCGCTTCCTCAGGCACGGGCTTTTCCACCATATCCAGGATCCGATATACCCCTTCCACCACCTGTTCTGGCTTGACAATGCCGTATCTTACGGTATCTTCTTTGGCCACTCGCCAGAGGGCAATCACGCTCCCCTTATAGCGCCGGTATACCTCAAGCATCTGCTTCATGAGGGGGGGCTCGGCATCGAAGAGGTCATCGGGCAAAAGAACGGCGAAGGGCTCATCGCCCACGAGCTCTCTAGTAGCGAGGATGGCATCCCCCAGCCCAAGCTGCTCCTGTTGCCCGATGAAGCATATATCGGCCAGCGCGGCGATGCGCCGCACCTTCTCCAGCAGCTCCCTTTCCCCCTTTTGCTGAAGCATGGATTCTAGTTCAAAGTTTTGGTTGAAGTGGTCCTCAATAGCGCTTTTCCCTGAGGAGGTTACAATGATGATCTGCTTTATACCCGAGGCCACAACCTCCTCCACGATATATTGGATCAGGGGCTTATCGGCCAGGGGGAGCATCTCCTTGGGGACGGCTTTGGTTGCCGGCAGGAACCTTGTTCCCCAGCCGGCCGCCGGGATCACCGCTTTTCGAACTGCTATCACCATCTCATTCTACTCGAAGCCCCCTTAATAGGCAAGCCTCCACGATTCACCGTTGTTGGTGGGCCTCGGTTAGTTGGAGCTACGTCAGGCGCAGATTCAACAACCCGCAACGAGCGAACAGGCTTGACAACGAACTATGTGTGGGATAGTATCGTAGTGAGGTCGTGCTAGGCGGGGAGCTAGCGGTGCCCTGTACTCGCAATCCGCTATAGCGAGGCGGAACTCCCT
>CAZOVW010000028.1:0-2619 GCA_964583545.1 uncultured Dehalococcoidales bacterium
ATCCTGTCCTCCCATGCGCGAACGAAGGTATCACCATCGGCTCGCCACTCCCCAGCGAACTCGTCGGAGATGGAATGGCTGCCTTCAATACTGGCAATGACACCCTCGTCTCCAAGGAGAAGGGCAGCGGCGCCATCTCCATAACCTCCTTCGACAAAGCCACCCGGCGCCGGCATGCGAGTATCGGCAGCGGTTACCATGATACTCTTGGCCGTTCCCGCCTTCACGGCATCCAGGGCTGAAGCCACCGCGATAGTGCCACCCCGCAGCGAGTTGGCAAAATCAGCGGTGCGGATCTCACTTCCCATATCGAGAGCGGTTGCGATAATGGTGGAACACTGCTTCTCCTTGTAGGGAGAGGTGGTAGTGGCAAAAAACAGGCCACCAACCTTTTTGGGGTCAGTGCCACCCAAACAGTCGTTGGCCGCTTCCCAGGCCATCGTTACCGAGTCTTCATCATAACTGGCTATCGCCTTTTCCCCGGGTATGGGGAAACCACCCCAGGCTTTATAGAGCTCCTCCCGGCTTAGCCGATGATATGGGATATAAGCGCCGTAAGAAGTTATCCCGACCATTAAAACACCTCCTTATCCCTTCTGGCTCATCAATTCGTCTAGATCGAGAGGTTCGCCTTTGGATGGTTCCCTACCCAGGCTAACCGCCCCGACCGGGCAAATGTCCTCACAAACGCCACAGCCCATGCATTTCCCCAAGTCAACAACAGCCTTCTGTCCTTCCTCGTCCAGGCTAATGGCGTTGAACTGACAGGTTTCCACGCAATCGCCACATCCATTACAATACTCGCCTACCTGAGCAAGATAGCCTGAAGGGGCGAGGATAGGGACTCCACCCTCCAGCAGATTCCACATCCTCACTCCGAGGCAGCAACATTTGCAGCAATTACAGATGGCGAAAAACTTCTTACCCATATCTTTCTTAAAGTAAGCACAGTGGACATGGCCCCGCTTATGCTCCGCCTCCAGGACACTGACCGCCTCCTCCTGAGAGATCTTGCGGAAGTCGGGGTTCTGGTCAGCGATAAAGGAGGCACGCGGGTCCCCGACAAAGAGGCAAACCTCCTTGGGCTGACAGGGATTTTCTGAAGCCTTGCGGCAGGCACATATCCCCACTGCGATCGACTGCGGGTTGGTGAGGATTATGTCTTTGGCCACCTTAAACGGGATCACCCTCTCGGGTGTAATCAAAGATAGGTCCTTTTTCTGGGTAACCAGCTTTATCGCGTCCTTCAATTTCACCACTTTCCCGTGATAGTTACTAGTCTCCAGACTCGGCGCCGTCTCCGCGATACGCTGGACGGCGAACTTAAGCAGCTCATCGATGCCCGCTTCTGGCACCTCCACACGCTCCTTGGGGGTCAAGCCGCATGCCAGAAGCGCATGGTATATGAAGTGGTCGATATACTTCAGGTAAACATAGGCGGGAAAGAAGTCACTCTTGTCACTGTCAGGGTAAGAATCATAGAGCGCTTTGGTTGAATTATCCATAATCTCCTCCTAATCATCAAAATAACGGGGTGATCTCTCTCCCCGTTACCGATTCTACACCCTTTTCCTTTTCTTTTCCACCAAGGACCCGCTGATTATTTTTTCTTCTGCGCCCGCCGCCACTGGACGTAGAGCCTGGCGCCCTCCTCCAGCGAGACTTTGGGCTCCCACCCCAGCTCCCTCCTGACCTTGGAGCCATCAACGAGCAACCCCTCACGGAGAACACGCACGTCAGAGCGGGTTAAAAAGGGGGAGTTCTTGTTACGCCACAGCCTGGCCCACACCTCCAGCACCGCAGCGGTGGCGTAGATTAAACCTATGGGAATGAACAGCCGGGGCTCTGGCTTGCCCACGACCCGGCCCATGTCAGCGATGAAGTCTCGAAACGTACCTACCTCCCGGCGGGCGATATGGTAGAGCTGTCCTGCAGCCTTCTCATTTGTGGCTGCCAGGATGATACAATCGGCAACATCGGTTGCGTAGACGTAGGACATCCTAGCATTGCACCTTCCCGGCAACATCACAATAGGCATTTTGACGTAACGGAAGACCCGGTCGCTGAAGAGTCTGTCACGTGGCCCAATGATCGCACACGGCCTGACCACGGTGACCGGGAGCTTGCCCTGTTTGTGGTAGTCGAGGGCCATCTTCTCAGCCTGCAGTTTGGCCCAGTCATAGTAGGTGTCGCGACTGAATTCGAGGGCGGATGGTGTGGACTCGTCGGCAGGGGTGTCGCCGAAAGAGTTCTTACCCAACACGCTGGCGGTGCTGACGTAAACGAAGCGAGAGACGCCTGCCTCAGCACTGGCATTGAGCAGATTCTCCGTGCCCTTAACGATGGTAGCCTCGAAGTCCTTCCACTCCCCCCACCCCGGCATCACCCGGGCCGCGGCATGGATCACCACCTCTACACCGTCAACTGCGGCACACAGGCTATCGTAATCCTCAAGGGTGCCGAAGACAATCTCAGCCGCGGTAGTCTTAAGATGACTGATATCGGATGTTTTACGGGCCAGGGCACGTACCTCATGGCCCTGCTCCAGCAGGCGTTCTACAATGTGGCTTCCCACAAACCCCGTGCCCCCCGTAACCAACGCTTTCATCTGACCCTCCT
>CAZOVW010000028.1:2719-15402 GCA_964583545.1 uncultured Dehalococcoidales bacterium
GAATTCCTTTAACATGAGCGCCAAATCAGGCACCGAGCCCGCAGCAGGACCCTCTAAGGAATGGAAACACTAGCGCTTGGGATTTGGTCCGGGCTAGATGTAGCGGGAATATATCATGCTCCCCGAGGCGCTGTCAAGGGGCTGTACTCGTTCGTACATTAGTGACACATCCTTTCCCACCCACCCTGAAATATGTTTCTGGGGGACGCTCACAGACCCCTCTGGACACCCCCTTTCTCTAACTCCCTCCCGCTAGGGGAGGGAGACTTTTCTCGCTTGAGGGGGCTTGACTTTTTTCGACGAGAGGTGTATAAACGGGGTGCTTAACCCAAAAACCTCTCATTGGTTGTTTCGTTCGCCCTGAGCTTGTCGAAGGGCCGTTCATGGTTCGACAAGCTCACCATGAACGGTATTTGGCTTTAAAGAAAATTAAAGGGGGAGCGATGAAATTCTTCACCCAAGAGATGGCCGATGAAACGAAGAGGATGACGGAGACAGATCCACAGATCCAGGCGAAGCTTAAGGGAGTGAACATAAGCTTCATGATGTTATGCACCGACTGCCCGAGGAATGAAGACCGGCAAATGACCATCGTCTTTAAAGATGGGAAAATAGCGGAAAACATCCTAACGGTGAAACCAGCCCCCAGCGACCTGCGGACCGAACCGGTGGATACCAGCAAATATATAGCGAAGGTCACCGGCCCTTATGAGACCATAAGCCTGGTTACCCAAAAGAAGCTCCCCATGCTGGCGGCGCTCGGGTCGATGAGGATTGAGGGGGATATGGCCAAATTGATAGCCAATATGACAGCGCTTACCAGCCTGCTGGACATTTTTGGCGGGATGCCTGGGCTAGAGTTTTAATCTAGCCCTTTCGCCTTTAATAATTGGAGGGGAAGGAGGCGCTAAAATGAGCGCTGAAGAACACTATGACATTGTCGTTGTGGGTGGGGGGCACAATGGTACCACTGCCGCAGCTTACCTGTCCAAGTGCGGGCTGAGCGTCTGCGTGCTGGAGGAGAAGCCGGAGGCTGGCGGGTCGTGTGAGACCGCCGAGCCCCTTGCTGGGGTGCGCATTTACCCCCACGCCATGCTCATGTACGCAGCACCGGCCCCAGGATTCGAGCAGCTGGAGCTGTGGAAGTATGGCTTCCGCATGACCTGGAATCCCACCGATGTCATCGCCCAGAAGGCGGTGAGAGCTCTGGCAACCACCGAAGGGTGGGTGGGGATGAGCCCCAAGGACATGGCGGCATATATGAAGGTGAGCGGCATTGCTGGCAATCCTCCCTTCTGCCGGGAGCTGCTGCGCGCCACCCACTGGTGCCCACCACACCCCCCTGAAGTGGAGAACAATGAGCACACCATCCCCTATATGCAGGTCTACAAGCAGTACGCTCCTGATGTATGGAGCCCTGAGATCCTCGACATGACCCTGTTTGACTTCCTGGACGAGTGGTTTGAGACCGAGGCGTGGAAGTGCACGATGGCAGGCCCAGCCTGGTGGTCAGGGGCCGCCGCTCACTGGGAGGGCGTGGCCATCCCAGCGATGGCTGGTGTGCTACTCACCTTCATTTCCGCATTAAGTATTCCGCGCGGCGGGATGCATGGCTATTTCCACGCCATCTTTCGCTGCGCTATCGACCATGGCACGGTGTTTCGCACCTGCTGTCCGGTGGAGGAGATCATCGTCAGCAACGGGCGGGCGGTGGGCGTGCGCCTCAGGGACGACGCTGCAGTAGCGGAGAAGACAATCTGGGCGGATAAGGCAGTGATCTCCGCCTGTGACGTAAAGCAAACCTTCCTCGAACTCGTCGGGCCGCAGCACCTGGACCGGGCATTCCTCCAGAAGATAAAGGACGTCAGCGTCAAGGGAGGGACCCTCTGGGTATCCACCTTCTTCCTGAAAAAGCCGCTACGCTGGAATTCCAAGTTCGAAGTGCCGGGGGAGGAGGTTCCCTTTGGTACGGCCTACCCGGTGGACTCGCGCGAGATCTATTACGAGAACGTAAGGGATGTGGATGCGTATAAAGGCAACCCCAGCGTGCCACCGGAGCGGTTTCTCTGGTTCCTGACCCCATCCCAGTATTTCGATACCACAGACTGCCAGCACTACCACCCCAAGGGCTTCGTGACGGCTGCTTTCGAGGCAGGGGCGACCCCACCGGAGTATCACGTAGAAGCGCCAGATGCCGCAGACAAGGTTAAGGAGAAGATGGAGGCCTACATGCGCCAGGCCTTCAGCCAGGTGGTAGATGGTCTCGATGATGACAACGTCATTCACCATTGGTCAGTGGCCCCTTACGAGATAGAGCATCGCAACCGCAGCATGATTGGGGGCACCTGGTGTGGCCGCCGCCACTGCGAAGACCAGCTATGGACCAATAGCCCAATACCCGAGATGGCGCGCTACCGCACCCCCATCGATGGGCTCTATCATTGTCACCAGACATCGGGGCATCCCGGAGGGCTATGCCTGATGGCCATCCCATATAACCTGATGCACATCCTTATCGAGGATGGGATTGCCGAGCCCGGCGACTGGTGGTATCCATCGCCGTGGTACATCCCTGAGAAAGGGAAGATATCAGCAATACCCCGTGTCAAAGAACGTAAATAGTAAATAGGGAAAAGGAGGAAACAATGGCAACGCAAGGAACAACGCTAACGAAGCCATTTGAGGAGTTCCCCGATGTAAGCGACTGGGATGTTATTATCATCGGCGGCGGTCCAAACGGGCTCATTGCGGGAGCCTATCTTGCCAGGGCCGGGGTGAAGGTGGTGGTGATAGAGCGCCGCTTCGAGGTGGGAGGTGGGTTGACCACGGAGGAGATCCTATTCCCGTGCTATTACTCCAACGTGCACGTTGTCTACCACCTGATGGTTGACTACATGCCTGCCCTCAGGGACTTCAATCTGGACCAGCACGCCATTAACTGGATCAAGCCCAACGCCCAGACAGCCATGGTGTTCGAGGACGGCAAGTCCCTGCTTTTGACACGCATGGTAGCGGATACCAAGGATTCCATCGGCAAGTACTCCTGGAAGGACGCTAATGCCTTTGGCAGGCTGATTCGGAAGTGGCATAAGGTCGTGGATGACCTCGTGGCGCCCATGACCTATATACCGGCCATGCCTCCCATGGACCTGAGCATCGCCTTGGAGAAAACCGATGTCGGCAGGGAGATGCTGGAGCTCACCGAGAAAAGCCCCCTGGAGATCATCACCGATGCCTTCGAGAACGACCGCGTCCGCGCCCTCATGCTTTACGGCAGTTGCATGTGGGGGCTAGACCCCAGGGAGACCGGCATCGGCTTCTTTGTCCCTCTCCTGCTCGACCGGGGCATGAACAAGTGCTACTGCTATGGCGGCTCGCACAAGATGGCAGGTGCCCTGGAAAGGGAGATCGTCAAGGGCGGGGGACTGGTCCTGGAAGCAGCCGAGGCGACCAAGATCATCATGGAGAATGGGCACGTTGCAGGAGTGGAGCTCAAAGAGGGTCGCACCCTGCGCAGCAAGGTAATTGTATCCAGCCTCGACCCCCATACCACTTTCCTTGACCTTGTGGGGGGGGAAAAACTGCCGGGGACGCTAAAGGAATCAGTGGAGGGCTGGACGTATGACAAGTGGAGCTTCTGCACCACGCACGTTGCCTCTGAGGAGCCTCCCAAATACAGATGCGACGACCCGTGGGTCAACGAGGCCTTTATGGTCATCTTCGGCATCGAAGGCACCGACCAGCTTCTGGCCCACTGGGACAACGTGGTGGCTGGCAAGATCGATTTTCATAACTTCGGTGGGCACTCCACCTGCGAGAGCTTCTTCGACCCCCACATGGTCCGAAAGCCGGGCAAGCACGTCTCCTTCTTCCAGATGCACGTCCCCTACGAGATCAAGGGCGGCTGGGGGAAGCGGGCTCCAGAACTGGAGGAGGCGGTGCTGGACAAATGGCAAAAGGCGGCTCCAAACTTCACCCGGGACAAGATTCTTAAGATCAACACCGAGACCCCGGAGGACATCGAGATACGCTTCCCGAACATGCGCCGCGGCTCCATCAAGCACGGCGACTACAAGCCGACGCAACTGGGTTATTTCCGTCCCAACACGGACTGCTCCAGCACGAAGACACCCATCGAGGGGCTTTATGTGTGCGGTGCCTCCACCTATCCAGGAGGCCTCGTGCTCGGGGGGCCTGGCTACCTCGCTGCCAATAAGGTAGCCGAGGACATGGGCCTCACCAAGTGGTGGAAGCCGACTACCGAGATGGAGCGGTTTATTAAGACTTATCTGGAATAACTATCCAATACTGTAACGGAGGCTTGAGGTATTTGGCCATTATGAGCTTATTGTCGGTAATGTGACAGGAAAGCTGCCTTGCGGCAGCTCTCTGCACGTCGTTTGATTAATAAGGCAGAGGAGGTTTGCTTTTTAACCGTTAGGCGGTAAAATACCGCTACTTTCGATGGAAGGAGGCACAAAAATGGGTGAGGCAGAAAGATACGACGTTGTAATCATCGGTGCCGGCCACAATGGCACAACGGCGGCAGCCTACCTGGCCAAGTGCGGGCTGAGCATCTGCGTGCTGGAGGAGAGACCGGAGTGTGGGGGCGCGCAGGAGAACGCAGACCCCAAAGCCGGGGTGCATATCAGTCCCCATGCCGTGGCCCTCTACGGGGGAGCAGCCCCCGGCTGGGAGCAGCTGGAGCTTTGGAAGTACGGCTCGCGCATGGACTGGGCCGCCCAGAGGCTCAGCGGGGGAGAATTTGCCGGAGGCGGGGGGCTGTTCCTCCTGTGTACCGATGGAGTTGCCCAGGTCAGCAATAAGGACCTGGAGGGCTGGCTGAAGCTGGCCGGCCTCACCGCCAGTCCCCCGTTCGTTCAGGAGCTGCTGCGCGCCACCTTCTGGTGCCCGCCGCACCCCTCCTACGTGCCGGTAAATGCCGATACCGTCCCCTTCATGCAAGTCTATAAGGAGCGACTGCCGGAGGTGTGGACCCCGGAGCTGCTGGAATGGGACCAGTTCGACCTCATGGATGAGTACATGGAGACCGAGCCGTGGAAGGTATTCCAGGCATACATCGCCTGGATGTCAGGGGCCGCCGGCCACTTCGAGGGGCAGGCCATCCCCGCCTTCGAGAGCGTGGTGGCCTGCGTATTATACACCACCGGGGCCGTCCCTATGGGCGCTATACATGGCTTTTACCACGCCCTGTTTCGCTGCGCCGTATCCCATGGGGCAGTATTCCGCACCTGTTGCCCCGTGGATGAGATCATCATCAGGAATGGGCGGGCTGTGGGCGTGCGACTGCGGGACAACGCCACCTGGGGCAACAAGGTGATATGGGCGGACAAGGCAGTGATCAGCGCTACTGAGATCAAGCAAACCTTCAACAAGCTCATCGGGCCGCAGTATGTGGATCCTGCCCTAATGCAGCGCGTAAATGACCTCAGCCTGAAGGGAGGGAACCTTTACGCAAGCGCCTTCCTCACCCGTGAGCCTGTTCGCTACCGGGACAAGTATAAGGCGGCGGAGAATACCGGCGTATGCTACCCAATGGACTCGCGAGAGCTCTATTATGAGCACGTCGCCGACTGTATGGGGGTACAGGGTAACCCTACCATGCCCGTGGAGAGGTACCCGTGGCTCTGGGCCGGAAGCAAAAGGATATTCACCCCCGAGTACCACAAGCAGACCACCCGCCCCAACACGTCCGTGGAGAGTTCCATCGTCGCTTATGTCCCACCACCGGAGTACCACATAGGTGGGCCTGATGCCATAAACAAGGAGAAGGCTAAGATAGACGCCTACATGCGCGAGGCCTTCAGCCAGGTGGTCGAGGGTCTCGAAGAGCCCAACCTGCTTCACCAGTGGGGGCTCACCCCTCAAGAGGAGGAGTTTCGCAACACAGGGATGCTCGGTGGCACCTGGTACGGCATCCGCCAGTGCCGCGACCAGTGGTGGAACGAGCGACCCCTGCCGGAGCTGGCACGCTTCCGCGTCCCAGGGATCGACGGGCTGTATCTCGTCCACCAGTCAGCCGCTCACCCCGGAGGGCTGTGCCTGATGGCATGCGGCTATAACCTGATGCACATCCTCATCGAGGATGGGATCGCCGAGCCCGGTGACTGGTGGTACCCGTCGCCGTGGTACATACCGGAAAAGGGCAAGATATCAGCGGTACCCCGCCAGGGAAAGATACCAGCGTAGCGAATAGCAGGCAGGGAACAGAAGGAGGGCAATATGGAACTAACGAAATACCAACAGCCGCTGCTGGTCGGCGGTGTATTTGATGAGTTTCCCTACGACAGCGAGTGGGACGCCATTGTCATCGGCGCCGGCCCCAACGGTCTGATGACGGCAGCCTACTTGGCCAAAGCCGGGCTGAAGGTGGCGGTGGTTGAGCGACGCTACGAAATCGGAGGTGGGCTGGTCACGGAGGAGATCCTCTTCCCCTGCTACTACTCCAACGCGCACGTCATCTACCACATGATGGTTGACTACATGCCCGTCCTCAGGGACTTCAATCTGGACAATCACGGCATGGCCTGGCTCAAGCCCAACCTGCAGACAGCCATGGTGTTTGAGGACGGCGGGTCCCTGCTTTTGACCCGCATGGTCGAGGATACCCGTGACTCCATCATGAGGTACTCCGTCAAGGACGGCCTTGCCTTCGGCAAGCTGATGCGGACATGGCGCAAGATCGTGGATGAGATAATTGCGCCACTCACCTATTTACCCCCAATGTCTCCTATGGACACGGCTGTAACTTTGGAGAAAACCGAAATAGGCAGGGAGATGATGGAGCTAACCGAGAAAAGCCCCCTGGAGATCATCACCGATGTCTTCGAGAACGACCGCGTCCGCGCCCTCATGCTTTACGTCAGCTGCATGTGGGGGCTAGACCCCAGGGAGACCGGCATCGGCTTCTTCGTCCCCCTCCTCCTCTGTCGCGGCATGAACAAGTGCTACTGCTACGGAGGCTCGCATAAGTTCGCCGGTGCCCTGGGACGGGAGATCGTCGCTAATGGGGGATTGCTACTGGACACGTGCGAGGTGACCAGGATTATTACGGAGAACGGTCACGTTGCCGGGGTAGAGACCAAAGAGGGGCGTACCTTGCGCAGCAAGGTGATTATCTCCAGCCTCGACCCCCATACCACCTTCCTCGACCTGGTAGGACGAGAGAACCTGCCGGGGACGCTGAGGGAGTCGGTGGAGGGGTGGACGTATGACAAGTGGAGCTTATACACTCTGCACGTTGCCTCCAAGGAACGTCCGATCTACAAGTGCGAGGAGTCGTGGGCCAACGAGTCCTTCATGGTCATATCTGGCATCGAAGGCACCGACCAGCTTCTGGCCCACTGGGACAACGTGGTGGCCGGCAAGATCGATTTTCATAACTTCGGTGGGCACTCCACCTGCGAGAGCTTCTTCGACCCCCACATGGTCCGAAAGCCGGGCAAGCACGTCTCCTTCTTCCAGATGCACGTCCCCTACGAGATCAAGGGCGGCTGGGGGAAGCGGGCTCCAGAACTGGAGGAGGCGGTGCTGGACAAATGGCAAAAGGCGGCTCCAAACTTCACCCGGGACAAGATTCTTAAGATCAACACCGAGACCCCGGAGGACATCGAGATACGCTTCCCGAACATGCGCCGCGGCTCCATCAAGCACGGCGACTACAAGCCGACGCAACTGGGTTATTTCCGTCCCAACACGGACTGCTCCAGCACGAAGACACCCATCGAGGGGCTTTATGTGTGCGGTGCCTCCACCTATCCAGGAGGCCTCGTGCTCGGGGGGCCTGGCTACCTCGCTGCCAATAAGGTAGCCGAGGACATGGGCCTCACCAAGTGGTGGAAGCCGACTACCGAGATGGAGCGGTTTACTAAGACATATCTGTAATAATTAACATTGGCAGCTAGGAGTCTCTGGGCACCGGGCGCACGGAAGTGCAACGGGGTCCAGTTAGCATGTTAATCTGTTACGGCAAAGGGAGGGGTCTTTTGGCGGAATACAAGACCATTAAGTACGAAAAGGAAGATGGATTCTGTGTTATTACCCTCAATAGACCTAAATCGCTAAACGCGTTGAACGTGCAGATGTGGATGGATTTAGACAGTGCGTTAAAGGAGATCGAGAGCGATGATGAGATAAAGGCATTCGTTTTTACCGGTGCGCCAAGGCCTGATGGAAGGCCTTGTTTTTGTGCGGGAGCCGACCTCAAAGAGATGGCAGGGTTTGCCACCGGGGGGGTCGTCCCCACCGCCCCAGACACCGCCCCAGCCCCACCACGACCGTCACCGGTGAAAACCTTCTGGTCACACAGACAGCCTAAACCGGCCATGGTCGGCACTTTCGAGAAGATTACCTGGAGCCCCAAGATATCGATAGCTGCCATCGACGGCATATGCACCGCAGGCGGCACGGAACTGGCACTTGCCTGTGACATCACTGTAGTATCGGAGACGGCCCAGATCAGCGATATGCATGTGAAGAATCTGGGGTGGATCGGTGGAGCCGCAGGAACAGCAAACATGGCGTGGCGAGTAGGGGTTTCTAAGGCCATCGAGCTTTGCTGCACCGGGGATGTCATCGATGGTAAGGAAGCCCACCGCATCGGTTTCGCCAATCGGGTCTATCCCCCGGACCAATATCTGGAAAAGGCCAAGGAGATGGCGAGGAGGATCGGTGGCATGCGCCTGGCAGCGCTCATCATGACCAAGGCAACTTGCCGCTCGGTACAGGATATGGACCGCTGCTCAACCTTGCGTTATTGCGATGACGCTTTCGCCGTTCTATTAAGCGAGCAAGACACTGCTGATTTTGGCCCAGAACGCTGGATTAAACAGCGCTAGATAAATGAAGAGGACTTTACCCCACCCCGAAGAGGATTGCCTATGACTGAAAGAGTAGGAATTGTATCCGTAGCCCAGACCAAATACCACCCTAACAGGGCCGACGCCAAAGAGGGAGAGGTGGGCTGGGAGGCGGTGGAGCAGGTGCTCAACGACACCGGCCTCAAGTTTATCGATGATGGCACCGGTATCGATGCCGCCGTGAGTTGCTCCCAGGACTACAGGGATGGGCGGACCATCTCCAACCTGAACATCGCCCCTTTCATCGGCACCCATTTTCGCTGCGAGGAGAAGGTATGCGAGGATGGCATCAATGCCGTCTACTACGCCATGATGCATATACTGGCAGGTATCCATGACACGCTTTTGGTAGTGACTCACTGCAAGGAATCCACGGCCTCGCCGAGCTTGGTGGAGAACCATGCCTTTGACCCCATCTTCATGCGGATTCTCGGCCTTGACTTCCTCATCGCGGCGGCGCTACAGGCTAGGCGATATATGGACAAATACGGGGTCACCCCCGAGCAGTGCGCCAAGGTGGTGGTGAAGAACCGCGGCAATGCAAAGAATAACCCTCATGCCCAGGCCCCGATGGACATCACCGTAGAGGATGTGCTCAAATCCCCGATGCTGGCCGATCCCATCCATGAGCTCGACGCCAAGCCAGTCTCCGACGGCGCCTGTGCCATGATCCTGGCCAGGGAGAAAAAGGCTAAGAAGTTCACCGACAAGCCGGTGTGGATCATGGGTGTCAGCAATTGCTACGAGGCTCATTATCTGGGGGACCGGGACCTGGCTGAGTGCCAGGCGCTGACCAACGCGGCCAAAAAGGCTTACCGCATGGCCGGGATCAAGAATCCATTCAAGGAGATAGATGTAGCGGAGATCTCAGAGAATTACTCCTACCAGGAACTCATGTGGATGGAAGGGCTGGGCCTCTGTGGGCAGGGGGAAGCGGGCAGGTTAATTGACCGCGGCGTCACCTGGATGAGCGGTGAGTTGCCAGTGAACCCCTCCGGCGGCCTCCTCTCCGGCAACCCTAGCGAGGTGGCAGGCATGTCCCGGGTGGCGGAGGCGGTGCTCCAGCTCCGCGGCGAGGCGGGTAGCAGGCAGGTGCCCGCGGCCAAGGTGGCCCTGGCCCATGGCACTACGGGTATCTGCGGCCAGCTCCAAACTGTGATGATTTTAGGTAACGAGTAATCGGGGGTAAGACATGGCCAATAGAGTGGCTATTGTAGGCGTAGGCCTGACTCGTCAAGCGGCCCGCCGCCCTGAGGTGAACGACCCGGAGATGGTCAACGAGGCGGCAAGGGCAGCCCTGGCTGACGCCCAGCTTGAGATAAAGGATATCGAGGCGGTTCTCACCAATTGTATTGACGGCTTTGACGGCATCCATCTCACCGACCACTGGCTGGTGGACGGTTCGGGCAGCTACATGAAGCCGGGTATGAAGCTGCATACCGGGGGCACTGTGGGCGCCACCGGCGCCATAGCCGCGTTCAACATGGTAGCCTCGGGACTTTTCGACGTGGTCCTAACCATAGGCCACCAGAAGCAGGAGCGTGGAAATACCATGGGTACCCTGTGTGCTGCCGCGCCTGGGGAGATGAGGGAGTTCGTCCAGGGGGCCATCGGCGCCTTCGCCCAGGCCGCCGTCCAGTACATGGCCAACACCGAAGCCAAGCTGGAGCACGCCGCCATGGTCCGCATCAAAGCCGATCGTGGGGCTTGCCGCAACCCGTATGCCCATCTCAGGCTCGGCCTCAAGACCCCCGAGGATGTGGCCAAATCGCCCATCCTCATCTGGCCGCTGCGGCTGCTCGATTTCTGCCCCCAGTCCTGCGGCGCCTGCGCCCTCATCGTAGCCTCAGAGGAGAAGGCGAAAAAGATCACCGACAAGCCGGTTTGGGTCGCCGACCACGAGACGGTGCACGAGCTGCAGAGCGAAGTGGTCTTTGGTGGCGAAGAGGAGAAATCCCAAGAGGTAGCGTCGAGGCGGCTCTATAAGCGCAACGGCATCACCAACCCAATCAGGGACATCGACATGGCAGAGGTCTACGAGCCCAGCACCTGGGAGGAGATGTACCTCTATGAGCACTTCCACTTCTGCGAGAGAAACATGGGCTGGAAGATGGTTGAGAAGGGCATGACCGAGATAGAGGGCAAGTTCCCGGTCAACCCCTCGGGAGGGGTGCTGGCCACCAACGCCATCGGCGCCACCGCTATGATTCGCATCGCCGAGGCGGCGCTGCAGATCCGCGGCGATGCCGGCGAGCACCAGGTCACCAGGGACGTGAAGACAGCCATGGCCTCAGGCCTCGGCGGAACTAACTGGACCACGCTTGTCCTGTTAAAACGATCGTTATAGCAAGGAGAGCTGAGGTGACAGAGAAACCCGAAGAGGAGTTCATCGGCGTAAACATCGTCTCCGACATACCCTACGACTGGGCCATGGGCCCCTACAGCGGCAGGCTCTTCAGGGAGATGCGCGATAACAAGAAGCTGATCGGCATCAGATGCCCCGGTTGCAAGAGGATACTGTTCCCGCTGCCGGAGGCAGTCTGCGGTTGGTGCAACACCAAAGTGGCTGACGACTGGGTGGAGCTAAGAGACACGGGGACGGTGGTACAATACACCGTAGCCGGCATGCCCGTATTCGATAATAGGACGGGGAGGCTGAAGGGAGCGGAGCGTCCATTGGCGAATGTCAAGCTGGATGACGGCCCCTACATCATGCACTGGCTTGAGGAAAAGGACCCGGAAAAGCTCAAGCTGGGGATGAGGGTTCAGGCGGTGTGGAAAGAACAGGGGCGAGGCCGAGGGTACGAAGACATCCTGTATTTCCGAACCATTGGGGAGAGCAGCAATGACTGAGCAAGCAATTGAACCGATCATATTCTCTGGCCAATTAAAGATACCCTACAAATTCCAGTCCGGCAGGACCGGCACCAGGTTCCTGAAAGAGCTGCGGGACAACAAGCGGATCGTGGGGCTCAAGTGCCCAAACTGCAATCGCGTTTATGTGCCACCCCGCTCAACCTGTAAAGAGTGCTTTGCCAAGCTGGACCAGTGGGTCGAGGTCAGTGACGAGGGAACGCTGCTCACCTACACCGTGCTGCGCACCCCTCGCCAGGCGCAGACTAAAGAGCTTGGAAGGCATCTTCCCGTCGCCTACGGGATTATCCAGCTCGACGGCGCTGATACCGGCTTTGTTCACCTGCTGGGAGAGGTGGATTTGGATAAGCTAAAGGTCGGCATGAGATTTAAGGCAGTATTCGAAGACGAACGGGTGGGCAGTATCCTCGATATCAATTATTTCAAATATTTCAAACCAGCATCCTAGGGGACTATGGTGACAAAGGAACAAGAAGGTGCCTTGGGCGGATACCGTATCCTGTGAGGAGTGGCAAAGCTTCGGACAGGCCATTGGCAGTCCTGCCTGAACCAGGGACCTCAAATTCTCCAACATCCTGGGCCGCTTGAGATTGGAGAAATAATGAAAGGAGGAGAAGAGCAATGAAGGCAGCAGTACTATACGAGACCAACACCCCGCTAAAAGTCGAGGATGTTACCCTAGATGACCCCCAGGACAACGAAATACTGGTAAGACATGTGGCCACTGGAGTATGCCACACAGATCGCCACTTTATCAAAGGCGAAATGCCCATGCCCTTGCCCATTGTGCCGGGACACGAGGGAGCTGGCATTGTGGAAAAAGTGGGGCCTGGCGTAACCACACTCAAGCCCGGTGACCACGTAGTGATGATGGTGTCGTTCTCATGCGGGAAATGCCGTTACTGTGTTGAGGGTCGGCCCACCAGGTGC
>CAZOVW010000029.1:0-12747 GCA_964583545.1 uncultured Dehalococcoidales bacterium
CCCCACAGGCCTGGACAAACTCAGCCAACTCATCGAGCTGGCGGCGGGAGTAATGGGCGCAGCCCGGGGCACATATCCCCCTCACCCTCCCCCCCGCATCGAGGGAGGAGCGAAACACGGTGAACTCGGAATGAGCCGCGATGTCCGAGAGATCCCTGATCTCCAGACCGTAGCGCAGGTCGGGCTTGTCCGTGCCATAGCGCTCCATGGTATCGCGGTAGGTGAGGCGGGGGAAGGGTTTTAAGACTCGCATCGCGGGCCTGACATTTTCCACCAGGGAGGTGAAAAGCTCCTCCATGAGAGCGAAGATGTCCTCCTCATCGACAAAGCTCATCTCCATGTCGAGCTGGGTGAACTCTGGCTGGCGGTCGGCTCGCAAGTCCTCATCGCGGAAGCACCTGGCGATCTGGAAATACTTCTCAAAGCCGGCCACCATGAGCAGTTGCTTTAGCTGCTGCGGGGACTGGGGCAAGGCATAGAACTTGCCGGAGTGAACTCGGCTGGGCACCAGATAGTCCCGTGCGCCTTCAGGGGTGCTCTTAATCAGGATCGGGGTCTCGATCTCAATAAAGCCCCGCTCGTCCAGAAAATCGCGCATAAACTTGATCACCCGATAGCGCAAAATAATGTTCTCCTTCATCCTGAGGCGGCGCAGGTCAAGGTAACGGTAGCGGAGGCGAAGGTTTTCGTCCACCTCAGCATCCTCACCGATTTCAAAGGGCGGCGTCTTTGATGGGTTGAGGATCTGGGCCTGCTGAGCGATGACCTCAACCTCCCCGGTGGAAAGGTTTGGGTTCTCCGTTCCCGGGGGGCGCTTCGCCACCTCACCAGTAACCTGTAACACATACTCATGGCGCAGCCTGGTAGCAACCTTGTGTCCCGCCCCCCATACCTCAGGATTGAACACCACCTGCACCAGACCGGCGCGGTCCCTCAGGTCGATGAACACCAGCCCGCCATGGTCCCGCCGCCGATGCACCCAGCCAGCAAGGGTCACCTGCTCACCGACATGCTTTTTGGTTAGCTCCCCGCAACTATGAGTCCTAAACATGAAATCCCTCTAAATATTGTATCGATTATAGCCTATGAAGGGGGACTTTTCAATCGGCAGCCACTGGTTGACTTATTCCACTCTCGGTAGTATCTTGGATACAGATTCCGATGAGAGGAGGCTAATGCTATGTTCAAGACCAGGATCACTGAGATGCTGGGCATTGAGTACCCCATAATTCAAGGAGGGATGATGTGGGTTTCCTGTCCTGAGCTGGCGGCGGCGGTCTCCAATGCCGGGGGGCTAGGCATTCTCATCTCAGCAGGCTGCGCCTCAGGGGAAGAGCTACGAGAAGACATCAGGAAAACGAAAAGCCTCACTGATAAGCCCTTTGGGGTGAACCTCAACCTATTCCCATCCATAAGGCCAATACCTAATGATGAGCTCCTCGAGGTCATCGTTGAGGAAGGTGTCCCCGTGGTGGAGACCTCCGGGATTCGAAGCCCAGAGGAATTCGTAGCGCCCCTCAAAAAGGGGAATGTGAAGATCATCCATAAGTGCGCTGGGGTAAGGTATGCCCAGACGGCGGAGCGGGTAGGAGCAGATGCAGTGAGTGTGGTAGGAGTGGAGAATGGGGGCGCCACCGGCATGCTGGATATTACCACCTTTGTGCTCGTTCCGGCAACGGTCAATGCCCTTTCTATACCGGTGATTGCCGGAGGGGGGATTGCCGATGCCCGTGGCTTTGTGGCTGCTTTGGCCCTGGGCGCCGAGGGGGTAGTGATCGGCACCAGGTTCATGGCTACCCATGAAGCCCCGCTACACCCAAATTTCAAAGATTGGCTGCTCCGCGCCAACGAAACGGACACCATGCTCATTATGCGCTCCATCCGCAATACCCATCGCGTACTCAAGAATCAGACCTCAGAGAAAGTGCTGGAATTGGAGCAGAGAAAGGCTACCTTGGAAGAACTGCTATCAGTATTAAGTGGCGAACAGGTGGAGAAGGTGCTTATGGAAGGCGACCTTGAGGTGGGGATAGCTCCTTGTGGTCAGGTTATCGGGCTCGTCAATGAAATTGTCAGCACCAAGGAGGTTATCGACGGCATTGTAGCGGGGGCAAAGGAGATCCTCCAGCGCTTAACGGGGGTTTTGACGCCGCAGTAAGGCGCCCAAACTTGCCATCGCTCAGAGTGGGTTCTTGTGAGCTGGTGATGGTAAGGGGATAGTGATGAACCAAAAAAGAGCGGCTAAGCCATCCAGCAAGCTTACTCCCGAGCGGTTTCTACCTTATGAAGGACTCGCTTGCCGACGCCGCGGCGGGTGATTCGCTTAATGGTGACATCGGAAAGGCTTGACGAGGTGGTCAGATACTTCTGGGCAGCCCTACCGAGTGGCTGGGCAACGATAATCGCCCCGGTCGCCGCCAGGATGGCTAGCGGCAGCCGCCTCCGTCGATTTTTACCCCCCAGCGCAAGAAGGCAAGCCACCCCCGCTATCACCCCCGCTACGGCAATGTTTGTGCCGCAGAAGGGCGATACTGCCAGCTCGCGCTCACCCTGCTGCAAGCGAGCCAACCCCTCTGTGGCAGCCTCCCGAATAGCTTTACTGGGAATATCCCCGTAGATATAAAAGCCATTAAAGGTAGCCTTCCCGATTATTCTTACATTTAAGCCCAGCTTCCTGGTCAACAGGGAAATAGTGGCGTGCTCCAGGGCATGGTTCTGACGCAGAGCCGTGATCAGGTCACCTCTCATGCTTCACCTTTTATCATATTATATCATTATATCATACCAAGCGCGTGGGGAGTCCAGAGGGGTATCCCCTCTGCCAGGGGGGGAATTCTCCCTCCCCCGGAGGGAGGTCCGAGCGCCCCGACTTATCGGGGCGCAAGGCGGAGGAGTTAGAGGGATAAAAAAGGACCCCTCTGGACTCCCCTTGTCATTGCGAGCGAAGCGAAGCAATCTCATGGTTGCTTTCTTCCACCCCCGGATTGCTTCGGTCGCATTAGGCGACCTCGCAATGACGTGGTGGACACCCCCAGACCCCCGCAAATTCTCCCTCCCCCGGAGGGAGGGAGTTAGAGGGAGCCCCGATTTATCGGGGTCACCCTAGCCCTCTCCCTTCAAGGGAGAGGGAATATCAACGCTGTCATTGCGAGCCCTTCGCCTTCTGTCATTCTGAGCGAAGCGAAGAATCTCAACATACGGCTCAGGATAAACTCCGCGAACAATCCCGTTCTTCGGTCTTCCCACGTTGTGCGCGAGATTGCTTCGTCCCCCGACAAGTCGGGGTCCTCGCAATGACAGTGAAAGCCACGGCGAGGCTAAAGCCTCGCGCTACATCTTGAGATCGCCGAGAGGGGTGTGCAGAGGGGCTTTGCCCCTCTGGCGGTCCTTCCGCGGAAGGATGGGGGTGTCCCCCAGAAATACATCTCAGGGCGGGTGGGTGGGAAAGAATGAGATTAGCTTGACAAGGCTTTTCCCTATTGGTATTGTGTCCAAGAGTTTACCGTGCATGAGGGCTTAGTAAATCTAGGGGTTTCAGAACCGCTTATCGTGTTCATCATATCCATGCTCCCTATATCGGAGCTGAGGGGCGCACTGCCGGTAGCCATAAACGTCTACAATATCCAATGGTATTTTGCCCTGCCCATCGCCTTTGTTGGCAACCTTCTTCCCATTCCCTTCCTCTTCTACTTTCTGGAGCGTCTGCGGAGACTCTCAGCCAGGATGGGCATCGTCGGTGTATGGGTAGAGAAATTTCTCAACCGAACGAGGCGGCGAGCAGAGTTCATAGAGAGATATGGATGCCTCGGGCTTGTGCTCTTCATTGCCATCCCCCTGCCGTTAACAGGTGCCTGGACAGGCTCAATAGCTGCTTTCCTGCTTGGAATAAGATTCAGGGATGCTATACTTCCAATCTGTTTGGGTGTGCTTATATCCGGAATCATCGTTACCGTGCTATGTTTACTGGGATGGGTTGGTGCCGTCATCGCCGGTGTTGGGCTTGGAGCGCTCGCCGTCCTCTGGCTTTGGCCCCGCTGAGGTGAGCCCAAAATTTGACATTTTCCATTAAGTATGGTTAAATATACTCGCTGTAGAAGAAGCCGCTAAGGGCTAATATTTAGCGTTAAAGTTAGCCCATTAGCGGGCGATAGACGAAGGGTGTGATAGCGATGGCCAAAGAGAAGCTAACACAACCGGAGAACCCGAAAGAGCCAGAGAGCGTTGTCATCTTCAAACGCAATGTGCCCATCGTCGATCTGCGAGAGGTTGAGGTTGAGCCCGGTGTTTTAGCGCTAATTCCAGAGTCGATAGCTCTAGAGCACGGTGTTTTGCCACTAACCCTGGAAGACAATACCCTGACGGTGGTTACGGAGTACCCCGATGACCTTCAACTCATCGATACCCTTGCTGTGCTGACTAAGAAGCAGATCAAGACGGTTATGCCCCTTCATGGTAATATCCGTGATGCCATAGCGAGCCATTATAAGGTAGGTACCGAGGATGAGCAAACGCTCACGAACATAATAGCCCCTATGGAGCAAACGCTCAAGGAAATAATAGCCTCTGTTCAGCGGGCCACGGTGACTGAGGAGCCTGCGGACCTCGCCGAGGCGGCCACCGATGCCCCTATAGTTAAAGCGGTGGACATGCTCTTCACCCAGGCGGTGAATGAAAGGGCCTCAGACATCCACATCGCGCCCGAAGAGAATGCCCTCAAAGTCCGTTACAGGGTCGACGGTGTCTTGCATGAAGTCGTTTCCTTGCCACTAAAGGTTCAGTCAGCGATACTTACCAGAATCAAGATACTGGCTAATATGAATATCGCAGAACGCAGACGGGCCCAGGATGGCTCGTTCAGTGGTACCATTGCTGGCAAGGAGATAGACTTTCGTGTTGCCACCATAGGCACCAACTGGGGAGAGGCAGCGGTAATGCGCGTGCTGGACAAGTCGTTCAACCTATTCGAGCTCGAGCGTACAGGGATGCCACCATATCTGATCGAGACCTATGAAGCGTGTCTCGCCTCCCCCTTCGGCATGATTATAATTAGCGGGCCAACCGGCTCAGGAAAGACCACCACACTATATGCCTCGCTATTGAAACTGAATGCTACAGAGCAGAACATCATGAGCATTGAGGACCCTATCGAATATAAATTTGAAGGGGTTCGCCAAATTCAGGTTAATCGCCCAGCAGGGATCACCTTTGCGAGTGGGCTGCGGGCATGTATGCGCATGGACCCGGATGTCATCCTGGTAGGTGAGATCCGTGATGCGGAGACGGCGCAGACAGCGATAACTGCTGCCCTAACGGGACACCTGGTGCTAACCTCGATCCATGCCAACGATGCTGTAGGGGCACTGGTTCGCCTCGTGGATCTGGGGGTGGAGCCCTTCTTAGTGACCTCTGCGGTGATTGCTACCGCATCACAGCGCCTGGTGCGGAAGGTCTGTACCAAATGCGGGGAGCTTCAGAAAGCACCCATCGCCGACGCACTGGCTTACAAGACGGTGACAGGAAAGGAAAAAAACGAATTCATCTATGGCGCCGGTTGTAATAAGTGCTCCTTTACCGGTTATCGAGGGCGAACCGGGGTGTTTGAGTTACTGCCTGTGACGGATGCAATAAGGAGCTTGGTCACACGACAGGCAGGTGCCTCTGAGATTAAGACCCAAGCACTGAAAGACGAGATGCTCCCCATGCGCTATCATGGCATGAGCCTGGCCAAGGAGGGGGTGACTACCCCGGGCGAAGTGGCACGCCATGTCTTCACCATCGGTTGAGCGATTAGTGAGCAATGAGATGTAACCAGAGTGGAGGAGTATGGCATAATATATTGATGATTTGGTTCGGGATAACCGAATCATTTTTGTTCTTAACAAAGGGGGAAGGCGCTAATGTGGTATAGCTATGTTGGTTATCGGCCCAGCGGTGAAATGGTCAAGGGGACTCTGGAGGCCGAATCGGAACAAAAGGCAGAGGAGTCACTGTGGAAATCTGAGGTGACCATTATTACCTTGAAAGAGAAAAAGAAAGGCCGTCGCTCGGTGCAGGAAATGCTGCCTACCCTTTTCGGGGTGAAGCGCGGCGATGTGATCAATTTCACCCGGGATTTGCACTCTCTCCTTAGTGCGGGCATTGGCATCCACCCCTCCCTATCGATGCTGCATGAGCGGGTGACAAAGGTTAGCATGAAGACAGTGGTCCGCGATATTTTACTATCTGTGGAGTCAGGGAATTCCTTCTCCGATGCTTGCGCTCAACACCCAAAGGTATTTTCCCCCTTTTACCTTCGCCTGACAAGGGTAGGTGAGGAGATAGGAAACCTGGAGCACATGCTGCAGCAGATTACCGTCCAAATGACCAAAGAGGCTGCAATTAGGAAGAAGGTTAAGGGAGCCATGATCATGCCCGTTATCACGCTTGTCGTTGCTGCCGTCGCCGTCGCTGCCCTGGTTACCTTCGTTATCCCCGCAATGAGCGGCCTTTTCGAGCAGTTTGGCGGGGAGCTACCCTTAATGACCAGGATAATGTTGGCCATATCCAACTTTGTTACGGGTAACATCTTGTATCTATTCCTCGCCTTGGTCGCGGTGATCGGTGGCAGCGTGTGGTATTTCAAGACACCGCGAGGGAAGAGAACCAAGGATACCATAATGCTGAAGATCCCGATAATTAAGGATATCAACATTAAAGGGGCAATGGCCAGGACTGCGAGGAACCTGTCGATCCTGCTTAGTGGCGGCGTACCGATAACAGAGTCCCTGGACCTAGTGATTCAAACAGCCGATAATGTCCGCTTTAAGGAGGCATTCGTAAAGGTGCGTAGCAATGTCGGTGAGGGGCTATTGCTCTCCCAGGCGATGGGGAACCAACCGATGTTTCCGAAACTCCTTACCCAAGTGATAAGCGTTGGCGAGCTAACAGGCAAGTTGGAATCCAATCTAGAGTCGGCTGCCGATTTCTATGAGAATGAGACAGACTCTGCGATCTCCAGTGCAACAACGATGCTGACGCCGATAATGACGATCGCTGTTGGCTTCATCGTAGCGCTTATCGCCATTTCGGTGTATCAGCCGATATATGGCATAGCTAAACAGATACAGCTAGCTCGGTGATTTAGGTACTTTCCTTTACAAAATCCCGGGCGAGTACTATACTTAATCCGTAGCACTTTTAAGCTAACTTCGGGCATGGGAGGTGAAAACACGTGAGTACTGCTGGTAAGGGAACACTATTGCTCGTCGAAGATGAAGCTCCGTTTCGGCGCGTCTATAAGGATATGCTTGAAAGCGCTGGCTACAACGTTCTACTGGCCGAAGATGGTGAAAGGGCATGGCAATTGGCACAATCAAAAAAGCCAGACCTGATTTTATTGGATTTGCTGTTACCTAAACTTGATGGACGCGACGTGTTAAAAAACATCCGTGCTAACGAAGAAACGAGAGATATCCCTGTCATTGTCTTTACAGTGCTAGGGGACCCGGAATCTATCCGAGAAGGCCTAGCGCTAGGAGCGAATGATTATACAGTAAAAGGGCTGTACACGCCCCTGGAAATACTTGGGAAGATCCGAGCACTGCTAACCCAGAAAGATTTCAAAAGACGTGTCCCTTCATATAATCTTTTCATGAAGGAAACGAAGGGGGATGCAGCACAGTTAGAGCACGTTCTCGGTCTACTAAACTTACTCAAATGTCCTCACTGTAACGAAGAACTAGCACTGGAGCTCCTCCCTGACTATACACGAGCCGATGGCAATTGGTTCTCTACACATTTCATTTGTCCGAAGTGTCACAGGGGTTTCTGACTTTAGGTGATTGGGATGAATGAGAAAGGGCAAACATTAATCGAGGTGGTGCTCGCTTTAGCTGCCATCGGGCTAATAGTAACTGGCATCTATATGAGTTTGAATATCAGCCTCAGAGCTACAGGTATCGTCAATGAGCGAACTACTGCTGAGAGCCTGACCAGAAGCGAGCTGGAATCTATTAAGAACTGCGAATACGATTACTGGAGGTACGATGCCGTTAATGGAAGTACTCTTCCAGATTACGGGAATGGGACTGTAAGGCCTGTCGCTGACTTCTCTGGCTACAATATCAGCTCCATCGCTGTGCCTATTAACGGGAGTACACATGAGCTTTTGTTTAACCCAGAACCGCCGCATAGCCCCCTGCTTGATCCTCCTGAGCAAGACCATGGCATTCAGCTGATAACGGTCAGCGTTTATTCTCATAATAAGCTAGTACTCACCACCGAAGACTATAAGGTGAAGCGATGAGTGACAAGCCTTTGAAACAAAAGGGGTTCACGCTAATAGAGCTACTGATAGTTATGCTTATCAGCGGTATTATTGTGGCTGCTGTTGGAACTGCTATCATTCAGGTGTTCAGGGTGAATACCCTCACCAGCGATTCTGTGGCTGCTTTTAACCAGGTGCAGATCGCCGGTTTCTGGATCAGCCACGATGCTGTGATGGCCCACGCGGTTACGGTTAATAATTCGGAAACCGGGGAGTTACAGTCCATCACACTGGATTGGGTTGACTGGGAGAATGATGCGCACCATGTTGTTTACACCCTGAACACATCAGGCGAGTTCAAGCGCACTCATTCCATTAACGGTGCCCTCCAAGGGACCGTTTCTATCGCTCAAAATATTGATCCAGAAAACACTAACTGTACCTGGGATAGGGTAGTGCTGACCCTGAACATAACGGCTCAGGTCGGGGAACAGACCGCAAACAGAACATACATAGTTGAAAGCAGACCCCTTTCCTAGCTTAAGGGTGTGGCATGATGAGAAGCTTCATGAAAAAGGTCAAATTCAGGAAAAATGAGCGGGGACAGGTGCTCATTTGGGTGTTGCTCCTGCTAATCTTGGGCAGCATTATCCTCGGACCTTTGCTACAGCTTATGAACATCCATCTCACGTCTTCTCATGTATACGAGAAGACGATGCAAAGGTTTTACGCCGCCGACTCCGGCATAGAGGATGCAGCATACAAAATATACAATGACGACCCCAATCTACTTGCAGGCGGTATGTACAACTATACGATTACAGATGTAAATGGCTACCCGGTAAACGTTACCATAGAAAATCTCTGGCTCCTTGAAGGCCTTGAGAGCTGGCCTGGTCATCCAACATTTCCCCATGCGGAGTTGGCGGTGGTGGGGCACATCACCACCCAGCCAACAACCACGCTAACCAATAACGTTACTAATAGCACCACTACCATCCCGGTGGTGAGCACTGCCGGTTTCCCTGCCAATGGTACCATATGCATTGACAATGAGCTGATCACATATACCGGCAAGACAAATACACAATTCACAGGCTGCACCAGGGGTGCTGGCGGCACCAACGCTGCTCCTCACTCTGGTGGCGCAAAGGTCTACGGGCAGGGAACTCTCCGAATCGATATTACTTACGATGGCTCAGTGGGACGCTTGAAGATAGAGAGGATAGGGCTCTGGCTGCCTGCTGGCTTCAGCTACGTTAATGGGTCGAGCGCCGGCATCCCCAAGCATATCTATATCCCTGATGACCCGGCCCAGAGCAATCACCGCGGTGGTACAGCTCTGGTGTGGGATTCCACTAACCCCCCGCAAACTTTCTTCGATGAGCTGCCTACCCTGGCTCCAGAGGGAAGTGGAAACTGGACGCCAGGTGAAGAGTTCCCCATGAAGAGAAGTATGTCCATCCAGTTCACCCCCTCACCGATGGGGCAGCCCACAGGGAGCTTCGCCTGGATAAGGACGATGTCGATGGACCTATATTTATCCTGGGATGCAACCAGTGCAAACTATAAGGTTACCTCCACGGCACAGGAGCCAGATAGCGGTCCACAGACCACACTGGAGAGCTACATAACCAAGAGCACGCCGCGTGAGATCTCGCCGAACATCTACGGGGATTACCGCGCTATAGGCAATAGCCTGATGATAGATGCTAATGGGGATCGATATTGGATCCGGGAGACGCTTCTTAGCCAGAGCAACGCTACAGTCGCCAATATTCCCGCCAATGCCACAGTGGTGTTCGCCTATCTCTACTGGTCCGCATGGCGGGATAAAAACGCTGCTGATACTGAGGTCATCTTCACGGCGCAAGACGCCGACGGTGTTGTGTTATTCAACGGAACGGTGACTGCCAACAGAGGCTCGGTACTAAGGAACGAGTGTGGCTGGTCTTACGCCTGTTTTGCCGATGTGACCTCATTGCTCAAGACCGAGTCATCCGGCACTGTTACCGTCAGCGCTACCGGGCCGAAGAGCGATAAGGTCACCATCACCAGAATCCCCGACAAGCCAGGGGTCGAAGCAACTGTGAAGATTATAGCGGCTTCAGCTAATCCCGGCAATTTGACGGTGGACGGGCAAACGATCGAGCCCGGTGGCAACGTTACCCTTGAACTGGACAATAGCAAACCCTCCTACAACCTGACCCTAAGCGATGTTGATAAGAAACCTTGCACCGCTACCATCACCTGCACCGAGGGCAGAGTGATTGTAGCCGGTGACGTAGCCCCGTTCATCCTGAGGGCGGATGCCTTTAGTGGCAATGGTAACTATACCGTCAGTGGGGTCGCTGCCACACCAGGTAACGAAAAGAACTGGCTTTGCGGCCAGTGGGCCTACGCCGGCTGGTCTCTGATTATCATCTACTCCTGCCCCACGGAGAGCCCTCACCAGCTTTTTATCTACGATACCTTCTATTACGCAGATCTCGGGAGTCGCCAGACCTTTGAGATGACGGGCTTCCTAGCTCCCGAGGACACAACAGGCAGTCACTTGACCTGCTTCGTCGGAGAAGGCGACGAAGGCTATAAAGGCGATACCATAAAGCTCAACAATGTTACCCTGAGCAATGACTTAAGCCCCGCGGACAACGTTTGGAATTCTAGATCCGGTGGTCTAATGCAGACCACCCAGCCATATGTCGGAATAGACATTGATACCTTTAACGTTTCAGCCATAATACATGCAGGGGATACCTCCGCTAACCTAACGCTGGAGACTCCTAATGAAATCTTTGATCTGGTCTACATCATCGTCTCATTCCGGACAATACGTGAGGAGATAGAGTTGACGCCGGTGCGCATTATCACCTACACTTTTCAATAGGGGCAGGCAAGTCGGTTCTGCTCTGTTTTGATTAACAAGTATGTTTCGCTTTGATAAACTGTCTCCTATGGGCAATGAGGAATATACAGAACGGGAGGTCGATGGGCTTGACTTTTCCCATCTCTCATGGTAGATTGTCGGTAGCTTATTTATTAAAGAGACATCCATGACATCACAACAGCTACGTGAGCGACGTCCCAAGAAAATAGACCTGAACCTTCTCCCCCCTGAGTATCTGCCCCGCAAAGTATCAAAACTGAGCATTGCCCTGGTGACCGCGACTATCGTGCTAGCTTGCTTGATAGTGCCCCTCATCATGTTGAAGATGGATGTCACTGCTGACTGCGCCCCTCTGGAGACGGAGCTTAATCAGCTCAACGCACGGCTCAACGAGTTAAACGCCCTAGCACTACAGGCTGAAGCGATACAAGCCCAAATCGACGCTGCTGAGAGCAAACTGGCAGCGATGGAAGCGGACTACGAAACCTTTAACAGTAGTCTCGTGAACTGGGCTGAGATAATCGAGGAAATCGATAACCTCCTCCCCGGAACAAGGGTTACCCTAACGAGCATTTCGCAGGAAGAATCTGAGGTGACGCTTGTGGGCACCGCTACGAAAAGAATCTACGTTTTGGAATATGCCGAGGACCTAGAGGCGAGCGACTATTTCTCCGAGGAGGTAGGTATTGAATTCGGTGATTGCCCCGCTGGTGCGGAATGTGAATTCACCATTACCGTCACGTTGAGTGGTGAAGGAGAGTAATGAAGAAGCTCTCGCGGACTCAACTCATTCTCATCGCAGCTATCGTGGCCCTTTTAGTAGTGAATGTCATTTTTGCTACGGGATATTTGGGGGCAGTAAGCAGAAAGGCAGACCTCGAAAGCGACATCGAGGACAAAGAGGCACAAATAGCGAGTATGCAGGTTCTCTACAATATCGATGCCCTCAATAGGCAGCTTGCCGAGGCGGAGCGGCAATTAGCCGAGGAGGCGCCCTTCCCACAGGAGATCAAAACTACGGACATGGCCCGCTCGATCGATGAAACAGCGCGCCAGGCTGATATAACCTGCTATCAGTTTAACCCTGGCGCTGTGAGCACCACAACAGTCGGGGGAAACACATATTCGGTTAAGCCCTATGCCATTGCCGTAACCAAACCTCCCGGTGAGCGGTTATCACGAATAATTAACTTCCTAAGGCTTATCGAGGAGCTGAGGGAGGAGCAATATAAAACGCTGAAAATCAATAATATCGAGCTTACAGACTATGCAAAAGAGGGAATATGGAATCTGGAATTCAATATAGAGGTCATAATCCGGTGAGACTAGTCCCTCAGGTTTATCGAGGAGCTTACGGCCATGGCAGAAGAGAAGGCTAGGGCTAAGGCGAAGGCCAAGGAGAAGGCTAAGCTTAAAGCAGAGGAAAAGGCCAGGGCTAAGGTGGAGGAGAAAGCCAAGGCTAAGGCCAGGTTTATCGAGGAGCTTGCGGCCATGGCAGAAGAGAAGGCTAGGGTTAAGGCGGAAGCAAAGGCTAAAGCTAGGGCTAAGGCAGCGGAGAAAGCTAAGGCCAGGGCGGAGGAGAAGGCTAGAGCTATGGCCATGAAAGAGGAGAAGG
>CAZOVW010000029.1:12847-14890 GCA_964583545.1 uncultured Dehalococcoidales bacterium
CTAAGGCCAGGGCGGAGGAGAAGGCTAGAGCTATGGCCATGAAAGAGGAGAAGGCCAAGGCGGAGGAGAAAGCCAGGGCTATGGCTAAAGCTAAGGCTAAGGCGGAGGAGAAGGCTAAGGTTATGGCTATCGCAGAGGAGAAGGCTAAGGCCAGGGCCGATGAGAAGGCTAGAGCTATGGCTATGAAAGAGGAGAAGGCTAAGGCCAGGGCGGAGGAGAAGGCTAGAGCTATGGCCATGAAAGAGGAGAAGGCTAAACGAAGAATGCCAACCCTAAGAATACCAAGAATACCAACGCCAAAAATGCCAAGATTTCCCACTCTGCAAATTGGGGGCAGGATGGCTGGAAAGCGTATTATCGCCTTAAGCATCGAGGGCACCGACCTGAGGCTCGTCTGCTTCTACAATAATTCCATTGAGTCTTGGGACAGCGTGTCTTTTGAGCCCCAGCTTCTAAGAGAGGGCCAGGTGGCTGATCCTGAAGCGCTGGGAGGGGTGATCAAGAGCGCCTTAGAGGGGAGAGAGGTAAGCAGGAGCCAGGTGGTTTGTGCCATCCCTGAGCTGAGGGCGGTATCGCGGGTAATAAGCATGCCCAAGCTAGGCCCGAAGGAGCTGGAGACCGTGGTTCCCCGCGAGGTGAGGAGGCTCATGAGGGTTTCCGAAGAGGATAATTACCTTCATTGGCAAGCCCTACCTACAGAAACCGATCGGACACAAGTCTTTGTGCTCGCTGTTCCCAAAGAGACGGTTCTCGCCTTCACGGAAGCGCTTCGTGCGGGAGGGGTTAGGCCTCGCGCTCTCGACCTGAGGTCGCTGGCCTTGGTGAGGGCGGTGAACCAAAAGGATGCCATTATTGCCAATGGTGAGAGCAATAGCGTGGAACTGGTCATCGTGGTTGATGATGTCCCTGTCCTGATACGCAGCGTCTTTCTCGGGGAAGAGGTAGTCACTCAAGACTACGCTGTCGGTCGGATTAGCGATGAGCTAGGGCGCACCATAGTTACCTACAATGAGATCAACAAGGACAACCCACTGGACCCAGCGGTGCCCGTCTATCTCAGCGGTGCCATGGCTGGCGGTGTGACCTTCGCGCTAAATGTGGCGGCGTTAACCGGGCGCACCGTCCAACCCCTGGAACCTCCGATAGCTTGTCCTGAAGATTTCCCGCTCGCCGGGTTTATGGTGAACGTGGGGCTGATCCTTAAACTCCTGTGACCATTTCCATCGTTATTTTCGCACTCCTCGGCCTTGGTGTGAGCAGCTTCCTGAATGTGTGCATCGACCGTCTGCCCACTGGCAAGTCCATAATTAGACTGCCCTCCCACTGCAATTCCTGCAACCAGAAGCTCCAGGCTCGGGACCTGGTGCCTCTTTTCAGCTACCTCTGGCTGCGCGGTCGTTGCCGCTACTGCAGGGCCCGAATCCCCATTCGACTCCCCATTGTGGAGCTGGCAACCTCTCTCATCTTCGCCTTCCTCACATGGTTTGCCTTCCACATTTGGGGATGTGGCCTCAGCCTTCAGCTCGCTATCGCCCTCATTTATGCCTGCATCTTCCTGGTGATCTTTGTCATCGACCTGGAGAAGCGGCTGATTCTTAACAGAGTGGTCTACCCGGGGATGGCTCTCGCCCTCGCTTTTTCCTTCTTCTGGCCCTGGCCTGACATTGGTTGGCCTGACATCGGCGTGCTAAGCGCCCTTTTGGGGGGCGCAATAGGCTTTGGCTTCATGCTCCTGCCCTATCTAATCTCGCGCCTTGTCTATGGCCCTGAAGCCATGGGCGGCGGCGATGTAATGCTCGCCGGGCTCATCGGGATGGTCTCCGGCTTCCCGCTGGTGATCGTCGCCTTGCTGGTGGGTATCTTGAGTGGCGGGCTGGTAGCTGTCTCCCTGCTAATGCTCCGGCTTAAGGGGAGAAAGGAAGCCATCCCGTTTGGCCCGTTCCTCGCTGCAGCAGCTATGGTCGCCCTCCTCTGGGGAGGGCCAATCTTAGATTGGTATACGAGTTTCACCCTCACCTAACCTCTCCCTTCAAGGGAGAGGGA
>CAZOVW010000030.1:0-13788 GCA_964583545.1 uncultured Dehalococcoidales bacterium
TTAACACCACGACCGGGAGGCTAGTATGGGATTTCGAAACCAGGGACGATATCTGGGCGACCCCTACGGTGCATGATGGCGTGGTCTACATTGGCTCCTTCGACCACAAGCTCTATGCCCTGAATGCTACCGATGGCACACAGGTCTGGGAATCCCCCTTTGAAGCAGGCGGAGCGATCGCAGCCGCACCGCTAATCTATAACGGCACCATCTATATCGGCTCCCTCGACCGCATGTTCTATGCCGTAAATCTCGATGGCACCGAGAAGTGGCGCTTTGAAGAGGCGGGCAACTGGTTCTGGGGTAAGGCGGTGGCTTACAATGGTACTATCATTGCCGGCTGCCTGGATGGTCGAGTTTATGCCCTCGATGCTGAAACTGGCGATGAGGCTTGGCCCCCATATGAAACCGGCGGGGCGATTCGCGGAGACCCTGTCCTGGTGGATGACCTGGTTACCTTCGGCTCCGAGGACGGCAAGGTCTATGCCTTATATGCCGGCACCGGGACCCAGAGTTGGGTGAGCACGCTTGCGGAGCCGGCGACGCAGGTGCGCGCCTCCCTTTGCGCCGGGGAGGGCGTGGTCTACGTTCACGCCACGAACCAAAAAATCTATGCCCTGGAGACGGAGCACGGCAATGTATTATGGAGCTTTTCCACCGGCGAGTGAGCAAGTAAGCGGGTTATCCTGATGAGTAGAAACCGCCTGATAATCATCCTTATCGCTGCTGCGGTGGTCGTCCTTTTCTTGACATATGGGCTGGTGGAGACCTGGAATCTCGTCCTGCTCCAGCCGATGCTCAACTTCCTGATCCTGCTCTCCAATGCGCTCTTCAGCAACTTTGGCCTGGCGATTATTGCGCTGGTCATCATTGTCCGCCTGCTGATGCTCCCCATAACCTTGAGGCAACTGCGCTCCACGAGGGCGATGACCGCATTGCAGCCGAAGATGGTGGAGCTCCAGAAGAAGTACGCCAAGGACCGACAGAAGCTCCAGCAGGAAATGGTGAAGCTCTATAAGGAGAGCGGGGTAAACCCTATGGGTTGCCTGTGGCCCATGCTCCTTCAGCTTCCCATCTGGATCGCCCTTTATCAGTCGATCATAAAAGCGCTGGCTGCAACCCCTGAGGACCTATTAGGGCTCTCTCAGCATCTCTATTCTTTATCGGCGGTTCATCAGGCGGTTCCCCTGAGCGAAAATTTCCTCTGGCTCAACCTAGGCCAGTCTGATAGGTACTTTATCCTGGCCATTCTGGTGGGGGGCTCGATGTGGGTGCTGCAAAAGATGTCCACCGTGCCCGCGGCGGACCCGAGGCAGCAATCGATGAATAAGATGATGCTCTGGATGATGCCGCTGCTGTTTGCCTTTTTTAGCCTCAGCTTCCCCAGTGGGCTGGCGCTGTTTTGGGTGATCTCCAATATTATTGGCATTGTGACGCAGTATTTTATCACCGGGTGGGGCTCGCTCTTTGCCAGAGCCCCCGCCCCGGTTCCGATCCCATCGGGGGCTAAGGAGCAGAGCATGGAAACACCCGAGGGGGCCAGGCAAGAGGATAAGCTGGCAACCGAAAGGGTGAAACAACGAGAGAGGGTGGCGTATGGAAAGTCTAGAGATAAGCGCAAAGACCGTAGAAGAGGCCGTCGCGCTGGCGCTAGAAAAGCTCGGCGCAGGCCGTGACGAGGTGGAGGTGGTCGTCCTAAAGGAGGGTAAGCCTGGCTTTTTGGGTTTTGGCGGCGAGGAGGCTACGGTCAGGGTGATCAGGCGTCCATCTGAAGAGGTGAGGCAGGCGGCCGTCATCCTGGCTAAGGAGGTGCTGGAGAGGCTTCTTTCCTTGATGAAAGTCTCGGCCTCCATTGAGGTAAAGGAGACATCCTTGGAGGGGCGCGCCCTTATCAGCCTGGAAGTCACTGGCGAGGACCTGGGCATCCTTATTGGAAGGAGGGGTCAGACCCTATCCTCCCTACAATACATAGTCTATCTTATAGTGAGCCATCAATTAAAGGCTCACGTGCCCGTGGCCATCGATGTAGCGGGTTATCGGGAGCGCCGACAGGAGGCGCTCCAGAATCTGGCGTGGCGCATGGCGGAGCGCGTCGTTGCCACCGGCCAGCCGATGACCCTTGAGCCGATGCCGGCAAACGAGCGCCGCATTATTCACCTGGCGCTCCGGGACTACGAGGGGGTGACCACCCAGAGCATCGGCGAGGGCGAGGATCGTAAGGTGACCATCAAGAAAAGTTGAAAGTTTAAAACGTTTTGGTAAGGACAAAAATGTTCAAACCGGTATCAAGCAAGGTAAGTTTCCCGGAGCTGGAGAAGCGCATCCTCGAATTCTGGAGGGAGAAGCGCATCTTTGAGCGGAGCGTTGCGGAGCGAGAAACCGCTCCCCTCTTCGTCCTCTATGAGGGGCCGCCGACCGCTAACGCCAGCCCCGGGGTGCACCACATCCTTTCGCGGGTGTTCAAGGATGTCATCCCCCGCTACAAGACGATGAGGGGCTACTGCGCCCCGCGCAAGGCGGGCTGGGATACCCATGGGCTTCCCGTGGAGCTTGAGATAGAGAGGGAACTTGGTTTTTCCTCCAAGGCTGAGATAGAGGCCTACGGCGTTTCCCAATTTAATGTGCGCTGCCGGGAGAGCGTGTTTCGCTATCAGAGGGAGTGGGAGGAGGTGACCGAGCGCATCGGTTTCTGGCTTGATATGGAGCACCCGTATATAACGCTGGATAATGAGTATATCGAGTCCTGCTGGTGGGTGATCAAGCAGCTATGGGAGAAGGGGCTTATCTATCAGGGCTACAAGGTCACCCCCCATTGCCCCAGGTGTGGCACCTCGCTCTCCTCCCACGAGGTGGCCCTGGGTTACGAGGAAACGGATGACCCCTCGGTCTGGATTAAGTTCAAGGTGCCAGAAAGGGCCATTGGCTATTTAGCGAGATTTGGCGCTCGGCAGAACTTACCAACCTATCTTCTCGCTTGGACTACTACGCCTTGGACGCTCCCTGGGAATACTGCTCTGGCCGTGGCTCCCGAGGCTGATTATGCCATTGTCGAAGTAGAGATTAATAATCGCAAAGAGCAGTTTATTTTAGCCGAGGCTCTCCTAGAAAGTTCGCTGGTTCATCCATATCAACTTCTAAGTACCTGCAAAGGAAAGGAACTGGCGGGAGAGCGACTCCACGGAAAAGGGGTGGAGTATGAGCCCTTATATACGCACCATAAGGATTATTACTCGCGTTGGACAGCGGTTCTTAGTCCCGATGACACATTTAGACCTGGCGGCCTTGTAAAGAAAAGCCCTGGCAGGGGCGAGAATTTTTGGCTCATTGCAAAAGACTTCGTATCCCTAGAAGAGGGCACCGGCGTTGTCCATATCGCCCCCGCCTTTGGCGACGTGGATTTTAAGGCAGGTTACTCCAACCTACTTTACTTTGTTCGAGACTATGTGGATGAGGGCGGGGTTATGAGAGGTAATCCCCTCTTCGAGGGAAAATTCGTTAAGGAGGCTGACTCCGTCATCATTGGAGACCTAGAGGTGAGACGTCTTCTCTACCGTCGTGAGACCATCCGCCACACCTATCCCTTCTGTTGGCGCTGTGCCACCCCACTCCTATACTACGCCAAGCCCTCTTGGTATATCAGGACCACGGCAAAAAAAGTCGAGCTTATCGCCGGGAATAAGGAGATCAACTGGTATCCGGAGCACATCAAATACGGGCGCTTCGGCGACTGGCTGGAGAACAACGTGGACTGGGCCTTCTCCCGCGAGCGCTACTGGGGGACACCGCTCCCTATCTGGAAGTGTCAGTGTTGTGGCCGCGAGGAATGCATCGGTAGCCTCGAGGAGTTGAAAGGTAAGCCAGGGCTATCAGCGGGATCAACGGTTTTGAAGGCGCTTGAGGAGGGTGAAATAGATTTACATCGGCCTTATATCGATGAGGTAACTTTTAATTGCAGCGAGTGTGAGGGCAGGATGCACCGCCTCCCCGACGTCCTCGATGCCTGGTTCGATTCCGGGGCGATGCCGCTGGCGCAGTGGCACTACCCGTTTGAGAACAAAGAGAAGTTTAAAAAATTTTTCCCCGCCGACTATATTTGCGAGGCGGTGGACCAGACCAGGGGCTGGTTCTACACCTTGCACGCCCTCTCCGTCCTCCTCTTCGACCGCCCCTGCTTTAGGAACGTGATCTGCCTGGGCCATATCCTGGATATCAAGGGGGAGAAGATGAGCAAGTCCAAGGGGAATGTGGTTGACCCTTGGACGATCCTTGACAGTCAAGGTGCCGATGCCCTGAGGTGGTATCTGTTGACCTCATCGCCGGCGGGCAGCGTGCGCCGCTTCTCCACTGACCTGGTGGGCGAGGCTTTACGCCGGTTTCTCCTCACCCTGTGGAATACCTATTCCTTCTTCGTTACCTATGCTAACATCGACAAGTTTGACCCGCGCACGGCACCAGGTGTTTCCGATGGGGCGGAGCTTGACCGCTGGATCATCTCCGAACTGCACTTGCTTATCGCTGATGTCACCAACGCCATGGAGGGCTATAATCCCACCGATGCCGGGCGCCGGATTCAGGGCTTTGTGGAGGACCTCTCCAACTGGTATGTGAGGAGGAGTCGCCGCCGCTTCTGGAAGAGCGAGAGCGATGCTGACAAGCTGTCGGCCTACGCTACCCTCTACGAGTGCCTTGTCACCCTATCAAAGCTTCTTGCCCCGCTCACCCCCTTTGTTGCTGAGGAGATTTATCGCAACCTGGTATGCACTTTCTATCCCGATGAACCGGAGAGCGTGCACTTTGCCCAATTCCCTATTGCCGACCTTTCCAAGGTTGATGAGCGATTGGCTGAGGATATTCACTTGGCGATGAAGGTAGCCAGCCTGGGGCGGGCGGCGAGGAGCAATGCGGGCATCAAGGTGCGTCAACCTCTGGCAAAGGTATTAGTTAAGGTTAGATCGAAGGGGGAGCGTGAGGGGCTGGAGAGGGTTGCCCCCCAGATTCTGGAGGAACTCAATGTCAAGGAGATAGGCTTTATTAAGGGTGATGCGGAACTGGGCGAAGGCTACGCCCAAGTTGAAGAGGGCGGCTATTCAGTTGGCATCGACATAGAGATCACCCCTGAGCTCGCTGATGAGGGAGTGGCGCGGGAGCTGGTGCACCGCCTCCAGACGATGCGTAAGCAAGCTGGCTTCGACATTGCCGACTATATTTTGACCTACTACCAAGCTGGACCCTCACTTCAGCGGATAATACAGGAATTTGCCTCCTATATTAAACAAGAGACCCTCTCCCGTGACCTCATCGAAGGCCCTGTGCCCCACGGGGCCTACCAGGAGAGCCACAGGATCGCTGGTGATGGGGTGGTGCTGGCGGTCTCCCGATTGTCCCCCTGATCCCCTCCCTTGCACCCAAGGATATAGGAGGCGTCTCACGACGCCGATTTCGAGATAAGAGTTCGGTCTCTGGAGAGACCTCCTACTGCGCTCAGAATGACAGTCTGCCAAATCCCTAGAAGGAGTGCGCCAATTTATCTGGAGACCTTTGGCAGGTGCGTCAGTGCCTCTTTCACCTTCTCCTCGGGATACTCGTAATCCTCGAGCTTGCCCGAGAGATAAGCATCGTAAGCTGCCAGGTCGAAGTGCCCATGCCCGCTCAGGGCCAGTAGGATGTTCTTTTTCTCCCCTGACTCTTTGCATTTAAGTGCCTCGTCGATCACCACCTTTACGGCGTGAGCCGGCTCGGGGGCGGGGATATGCCCCTCGGCGCGGGCGAAATCGACAGCGGCCTTGAATACGGGCACCTGATACTCAGCGCGGGCCTCGACGAATCCCAGCTTAACCAGGTGGCAGATGATGGGGGCCATGCCGTGGTAGCGGAGCCCCCCGGCGTGGACTGGAGGCGGGACGAAGGTATGTCCCAGGGTGTACATCAGGGCAATTGGCGCCATCCCAGCCACGTCGCCGAAATCCCAGGCATAGGGTCCCTTGGTGACGGTAGGGCAGGCCTGGGGCTCCACGCAGATGATTTGCAGGTTTGGCTTTTTCCCCTCAATTTTGTCCTTGACGAAGGGCAAAAACACGCCGGCGAAGTTCGACCCGCCGCCGATGCAGCCGATGATGATGTCGGGATAGGCATCGATCTTCTCCAGTTGCTTCTTCACCTCCTGTCCGACGACGGTCTGATGCAGCAACACATGGTTTAGGACGCTGCCCAGGGAATACTTGGTGTCGTCACGGCTGAAGGCATCCTCCACCGCCTCGCTGATGGCGATCCCCAGGCTGCCGGGGCAATCGGGGTCCTCCTTGAGGATGCGGCGCCCGACCTCGGTGTCCTCGCTGGGGCTTGGGACCACCTTGGCACCCCAGGTCTCCATGAGGATGCGGCGGTAGGGCTTCTGGTAGTAACTGATCTTGACCATATAGACCTTTAGCTCCAGGCCGAAGAACATGCAGCCCATGGACAGGGCGCTGCCCCACTGCCCGGCGCCGGTCTCGGTGGTGAGGCGTTTCACCCCCTCTTTTTTGTTGTAGTATGCCTGGGCCACCGCAGTATTTGGCTTATGGCTTCCCGCGGGGCTAACCCCCTCATACTTGTAGTAGATCCTCGCCGGGGTCTTGAGCGCCTTCTCCAGGCGATAGGCCCTCACCAGGGGGGTAGGTCGCCATAGCTTATAAACCTCCTGCACCTCCTCCGGGATCTCGATGTAGCGCTTCTTGCTGAACTCCTGCTCGTTTAGGGCCGCGGGGAAAAGCGGTGGCGGCAGGATGGTTGGCTCCTTTGTCACCGGATGAAGCAGAGGTGGTAAGGGCTCCGGCAGATCAGCCTGGATGTTATACCAACTGGTGGGCATCTCCTTTTCCGTCAAGATAACCTTTGTTGCCATTTTCCCTCCTTTGTTAGTTTTCCCGCCCCCCTCAAGATGTGCCTGCCCCGATTTATCGGGGCCCATCTGCACACCCCATTACTGAGCGAAGCTGAAGGGTCGCCTTAGTTGCGGGTGGAAGCCTCGCGGGATATTTTGAACTAGTATACCTGTCTCCCGAATGTAAATCAATATCTCTTTTCGACCTGTTACTATCCACCCATCCACCATCCCATGTGTCATCTATCTATCTGAACGCGGATAGGTGATTTACACGGTGCCTTGGTTATGTTATAATGCCCATTCTGAAAATGGAGAAGGATAAAAAGCAGACCATTATAGAGGGTTTTCGACTCCACGAAGAGGACACCGGCTCCCCTGAGGTTCAGGTGGCCCTCCTTACGGAGCGGATAAATCGCCTGACTGAGCACATGAGGGTTCATCGCCACGATTATCACTCCCTCCGCGGACTTCTCATGCTGGTGGGACAACGGCAGCGGCAGTTATCATATTTGAACAGGATTGACCCTCAGCGTTACCACTCTGTGATCGCAAGGCTCGGTCTCCGAAAGTAAGGTTGGGGATTTGACCTCACCCCCTGACCCCCTCTCCTGGAAGGAGAGGGGGGAATAAAATAAATCCAGGGGACACCCCTAGAGCCCTGCCAAATTCTCCCTTCTATCTGAATGCGGATAGGTGATTTACACGGTGCCCCGGTTATGTTATAATGCCCATTCTGATAAGGAGGTTAACCTTATAATGCCACAGATTTTTGAGCATACGGTGGGCGATCGGCCCCTCATTATTGAAACCGGTAGGCTTGCCGGCCAGGCGGATGGCGCGGTCACGGTGCGCTATGGCGACACCGTGGTGCTGGTTACCGCCTGCGTCTCAAGCGAGACGCGGGAGGGGGCCGACTTCATCCCCCTCACCGTGGACTACGAGGAGAGGCACTATGCCGCAGGCAAGATCCCCGGGAGCTTCATCAGGAGGGAAAGCCGCCCCAGCCAGGATGCCATCGTCGCCGACCGCCTCACCGACCGCTCGCTCCGACCACTCTTTCCTAAGGGCTTCCGCAACGATATCCAGGTCGTGGTCACCGTCCTTTCTGCAGATCAAGAGAACGACCCGGACGTGCTGGCCATAATTGGCGCCTCGGCAGCGCTCTCGCTCTCCACTATCCCCTTTGAGGGGCCGGTAGGGGCGGTGCGCGTTGGCTGCCTCGATGGGGGGCTGGTGCTCAACCCTACCTTCACCCAGCTAGCCGATAGCTCGCTGGACATTGTGGTCGCCAGCACCAGCGATGCTCTGGTCATGATGGAGGGTGGGGCAAAGGAGGTGCCTGATAGGCTGATCCTTGAGGCCATCGAATTTGGGCAGGAGGCGAATCTGAAGATCATCGGGCTACAACAGCAGCTTCGCCAGGCCTGTGGCAAGCCCAAGATGGATTTCAACCCAAGCGAGGTCAGCCCTGAAGTTGAGGAAGCGGTCAAGCCCACCATCGGAGGCAGGCTTAATGAGGTGCTCTATAAGCCAAAGGTGGAGCGTGAGGAGGCCCTCTCCGCCCTTGAAGAGGAGCTCTGCCAGAAGCTGGAGGGAAAATTCCCCGCTGAAGATGTCACCTTCGCTCTGGAATCCCTGTTGCGGGGGGAGGTGAGGTCGCAAATCCTAGGGCGGGGGGCTCGTGTCAGCGGTCGCGGGCTGAGTGAGGTTCGCCCCATCGCCTGTGAGGTTAGCTTTCTGCCCCGTACCCATGGCTCAGGGCTGTTCACCCGCGGTGGCACCCAGGTATTGACCACCACCACGCTGGGCTCGGTAGGAAAGGAGCAGCTCATCGATACCATCAGTCAGGAGGATAGCAAGCGCTTCCTGCATCACTACAATTTTCCCCCTTACTCCGTTGGTGAGGTGAGGCGTATTGTTGGGCCGGGGCGACGGGAGATCGGACATGGCGCCCTGGTGGAAAAGGCGCTTGCTCCCGTTCTTCCCAATGAGGAGGATTTCCCCTATACTATCCGCCTGGTCTCCGAGGTCCTCTCCTCCAATGGCTCGACCTCCATGGCCAGCGTTTGTTCAAGCAGCCTGTCCTTGATGGACGCCGGCGTTCCCATCAGGACCCCCGTCGCCGGGGTGGCCATGGGACTGGTCGCTGAGGATGATAAATATGTGCTGCTCACCGATATCGAGGGGCTGGAAGACGCCTATGGCAATATGGATTTCAAGGTGGCGGGGACAGCCGAGGGGATCACCGCCCTTCAACTGGACATCAAGCTCAAAGGGATCCCCTTTGAGGTTATCGGGAAAGCGCTTGAGCAGGCTCATGATGCCCGCCGCTTCATCCTCGATAGGATGAGCCAGACCATAAGCTCTAGCCGCCCGGAGCTCAGCAAATATGCCCCCAGGATGTATAAGATAACCATCGACCCCGATAAGATCGGCATCGTCATTGGTCCGGGGGGCAAGATGATCAGGTCGATCACCGAGGAGACCAAGGCGACCATAGACGTTGAAAACGATGGCACCGTAATCATCGGCTCAACCAGTGAGGAGGGCGCTCAAAAGGCGATCAAGATCATCGAGGGCCTGACCAAGGAGGTTGAGGTTGGCGGCATCTATACCGGGAGGGTGACCCGGGTGATCAGCATTGGCGCCTTTGTGGAGATCCTCCCTGGCAAGGAGGGGATGGTTCATATCAGTGAGCTTGCCGACTACCGGGTGCCCAGCGTTGAGGACGTGGTCAAGGTGGGCGATGAGATCATGGTGAAGGTCACCGAGATCGACCGTATGGGGCGGATAAACCTCTCCCGCCGCGCCGTATTTCAGGATCTATCGCAGGTGGCCAGGGTGAAGGACACCACGGTGCCAGGTCCTCCGGGGAAACCCCAGAATCACCCCCGACGGCCTCGGGGTGGTGATCTGGAGCGCAGACCCAGGGGAGGGCAGCCGAGGCGCTATCCGGCTCGAGGCAGGAAGCCCCCCAAAACGTTCTAAACGTTTAAAACGCTTAAAACGTGTAAAACGGTGACAGTAGGAGTTCGGTCTCTGGAGAGACCTCCTACGGATTTGAATCCCAGAAGGCGTCTCGCCTCTAACTCCCTCCCGCCAGGGGAGGGAGAATTTATTCCATCCCCCAGATAAATCAAGGTCACCCATCTATCGAACGAGGATGGGTGATTTACATGGTGCCCCGGTTATGTTATAATGCTCCACTTGAAATGCCGATAAAGGTTATCGTTCATGGTGCGGCGGGTAGGATGGGGAGCGAGGTGTTGCGAGCCTTATGCTCCGATGCGGAGCTTGAGGCGGTAGGCGCTGTGGACCTGAAGGCGGACCGGGAACGCCTGCCTCTTCCCGATGGTTCCGGGGAGATCCCTTTCTCTTCAGACCTGGAGACCATCCTTTCCCAAACCAGACCTGATGTGATGGTGGATTTCACCATCCGAGAGGCGAGCATGCCCGCGGCGCGCCTTGCCGCCAAGCATGGGGTTAATCTGGTTATCGGGACCACCGGCCTCTCATCAGATGATATTGACGAGATCGAAAGATTAAGCCGCCAGGGCGATGTTGGCACGGTAGTTGCCCCAAACTTCTCTCTGGGAGCAGTGCTGATGATCCATCTGGCGAAACTGGCAGCCAGGTATTTCGATCATGCCGAGGTCATCGAAAAGCATCACGAAGGGAAGGCCGATGCCCCATCGGGCACCGCCCTGGCCACCGTGCGGGCCATGGCGGAAGCACGGGGGAAGCCTTTTCAGTATCCTGTGCTGGAGAGGGAGAACCTCGCTGGCACCCGCGGCGGGCAGCTTGAGGGGGTTGGTGTGCATAGCGTGCGTCTTCCTGGGTTTTTGGCCCATCAGGAGGTGATCCTGGGGGCAGTGGGGCAGACGCTTACTATAAGCCATGACTCTATTAGCCGTGAGTCCTTCATGCCCGGGGTGGTCATGGCAATAAAGCATGTGGTCAAGGTTAAAGGGCTCGTTTATGGTCTGGAAAATCTTTTGGGTCTGTAGGAGATGGTGATGAAGGGGTTCCATGTTGCCATTGTAGGCGCCACAGGACTGGTGGGGCAGGAGTTTATCAAGGTCCTGGGGCAGCGCAATTTTCCCATGAGCTCCCTTCGCCTCTTCGCCTCGGACCGCTCTGCGGGCAGGAAGCTCACGGTAAACGATGAGGAGGTGGAGGTCAAAGAGACCACCATCCAGTCCTTTGAGGGGGCTGACATTGCCCTCTTCTCCGCGGGCGCTGAAGTCAGTAATTACTTCTCGCCGATAGCGGCGCGCGCCGGCGCCGTGGTCATCGATAATAGCGCTGCCTTCAGGATGGATCCCGAGGTCCCCCTGGTGGTTCCAGAGGTCAATGCCGAGGATGCAAAGGAGCACAAAGGGATCATCGCTAACCCGAACTGCTCCACCATTCAACTGGTGGTGGCCCTCTACCCCCTGCACAAGGTCAATCCCATCAAGCGGCTCATCGTGGATACCTACCAGTCGGTGTCGGGCACCGGTGCCGCTGCCCTGGAGGAATTGAGCGAGCAAGCCAGGCAGGTGCTGGAAGGACGCAGCGTGGTGCCCCATGTCTACCCCCACCAGATCGCCTTCAACATACTGCCAGAGATCGACCTCTTTCTGGACAATGGCTATACGAAGGAAGAGTGGAAGGTGGTGGAGGAGACCAGGAAGATCATGCATGCTGAGGAAATCGCCATTTCGGCCACCTGCGCGCGAGTCCCCATATTCATCGGTCACAGTGAGGCGGTCCATATCGAGTTTAGCGAACCGATGTCCCCTGATACGGCGCGGCGCATCCTCGCTGAGGCCCCCGGCATCAAGGTGCTCGATGACCCCAATATTAGCCTCTATCCCCAGCCCTGGTCCGTAGCAGGCTCTGATGAGGTCTTCGTGGGGCGCATCCGGCGGGATGCCTCCCACGATTGCGGCCTGGCCATGTGGGTGGTCGCCGATAACCTCAGAAAAGGAGCAGCCCTTAATGCCATTCAGATCGCGGAGATCGTGATCGAGAGGGGATGGATATAATGGCTAAGCTTGGCAGATTACTCACCGCTATGGTAACCCCCTTTGATGCCAAAGGCAGGGTTGACTATGAGCAGGCGAAGCGACTTTCCCTGGCTCTCCTGGATTCAGGAAGCGATGGGCTGGTGGTCGCCGGCACAACGGGGGAATGCTCCACGCTCACCGATGAGGAGCAGGTCAAGTTGTTCGCTACGGTGAAGGAAGCGGTAGGAGGGCGGGGGACGGTGGTGGCCGGCACGGGAAGCAATTGCACCAGGGAGGGCGTGGAGATGACCCGAGAGGCGGAGAAGGTCGGCGTGGACGCTGCATTGCTGGTGGTCCCCTATTATAATAAGCCGACCCAGGAGGGGCTCTTTGAGCACTTCAAGACCATTGCCCAGTGCACCAGCCTGCCCTGTATCCTCTACAATGTGCCCAGTCGCACCGTCACCAACCTTGACCCCGATACCGTGATCAGGCTGAGCAAGGTCGATAACATCGTGGGCATCAAGGAGGCCAGCGGCAACCTGAACCAGATCGCCAAAATCATCGAGGGCACAGGCAAGGATTTCTTGGTCTACAGCGGCAACGATAGCGATGCCTTTCCCATCATCTCCATGGGGGGCTACGGGGTGATCAGCGTGGTCTCCCATCTTGTGGGTGGCCAGATGCAGGAGATGATCCAGAAGCTGGTTAGCGGCAAGATGAGCGAGGCGGCAGCGATTCATCATCGCCTGCTTCCCCTGATAAACGCCCTCTTCATCGTCTCCAACCCCATCCCCATCAAATACGCCCTGAACCATGTGGGCTTTGGGGTGGGCAAGCCTCGCCTGCCCCTCACCGAGCCCGATGAGAAATCGGCAGCCGTGATCGAGGCGGCGCTCAAGAACTACCGCGTTGACCTCCGAACGTTCTAAACGTCTAAAATGTCTAAGTGCCTGTCATTGCGAGTGAAGCGAAGCAATCTCATTCCCTCTCCCTCGACGGTCGAAGACTCGACTCTAGCGAGGAGAGGGATAGGGTGAGGGTGAGATTCCCCCTCCATCTAGCTCCCTCCCGCCAGGGGAGGGAGGATTTCCTCCATCCCCTCACCGAGATTGCTTCGTCCCCCGACAAGTCGGGGTCCTCGCAATGACAATGAAAACGTTTAGTTCGGGACAAGCCTCGCAATGATAAGTGAAAGAACCTCTTACTGCCCACCCTCCCGCCCTGAGATGTATTTCTGCCCCGAAGCCGACAGGTTAGCCGACACTTCGGCCTAAATCGGGGAAACGTTTAAAACGCCTAAAACGGTCACACGTGGGTTCAAGGCGAGCGGCGAGAGGGCGTTCGTTTGCGACCTGGCTTCTTTCGCCGCCGTCTTATCAGCAAGATAATGAGGGCGAGGAGGAGAAAGAGTATTCCCAGCCCTATCCCAGCCCAGGCAGCGGTGCCGAGGCCTGAGGGAGCTGGAGTTGCCAGGAGGGCAAAGATGGTGAAGTGACCGACCGAGAAAGGAACCACACCAGCCACAAGTTCCCATTCTCCGGTAGCCTCATCTACGAGCAAAGCGATGACCAGACTTACCTGGTCCACCCCTTCGGGTAGCATATCTGGGGTATAGCCCAGGGTTATCCGTATTCCGGGATCGGCGGGAACGAAGGTAGTGCCGGTGGGTTCAAAGCTATAGGCAGCGACTACATAGTAGCCCTCTGGTGGCGTTAGAGGCCGGTCTACGGGTGTCACGACGATTTCATCCAGCGGCTGGCCGTCAGGGCCCAGCACCCCCGTTCCCTCAGAAATGTGGACGACTACTCTTCCATCTGTCGAGGTGGCGTCAACATCCTCCAGGAGCACCCCCTCCTCGGTCCTATTCCACGAGGTGACCTCACCCCACAAATTCACGGTGAGGTTATAGGTAATCAAAGCGAAGTTGGCAGT
>CAZOVW010000031.1:0-8986 GCA_964583545.1 uncultured Dehalococcoidales bacterium
GCGATTATTTTAAGAGAGAGGCCATTCAGTGGGCCTGGGAATTTGTGACCGAGAGATTGGGGCTGCCCCAGAAGCGCCTCTGGGCCACGATCTTTCTCAATGACGATGAGGCTTTCGATTACTGGCATGAGGTAGGCTTCCCCAAAGAGAGGATCCTTCGTTTTGGGGAGGAGGACAATTTCTGGGGGCCCGCTGGTGAGACCGGGCCCTGTGGGCCGTGCAGCGAGCTTCACTACGACGTTGGTGAGGGCATTGGCTGTGGCAAGCCTGATTGTGGCCCGGGCTGCGAATGCGGCCGCTTCATTGAGATCTGGAACCTGGTATTCACCCAGTATGACCAGCAAGAGGACGGTCAGCGCATCCCGCTCCCCAAGCCCAACATCGATACCGGCATGGGTCTGGAGCGAACCGCCGCTGCAGTGCAGGGAAAAGCATCGGTCTATGAAACCGACCTGTTTGCTCCTCTCATAGAGTGCGTCTGTAAGTTGACAGGCAAACGATATGGGGAGGATGAGGCTACCGATAAGGCCATACGAATAGTGGCAGAGCATGCGCGTGCTATCACCTTCCTCATTGCTAATGGGGTAATGCCCTCTAACGAGGGGCGTGGCTATGTGCTGCGGCGGGTGCTCAGGCGCGCTGCCCTCTTCGGCCGCAAGCTGGGAATGGAAGAGCAATTTCTTGGCAACCTGGCGGAGGTTGTTATTGCACAGATGGAGCATGTGTACCCTGAGCTTGAAAGAGGTCGAGAGCTTATCCTCAGCACTATCGATGCCGAGCAGGAGAGGTTCGACCAGACCCTGGATGTGGGCCTCAATCTGCTCGATAGAATCATTGAGGAAGCGACAGGCAGCGAGAAGAGTTGGATATTCGGTGAGGCTGTCTTCCAGTTATATGATACCTACGGCTTCCCCAAGGAGCTCACCGCTGAGATCGCCGCGGAGCACGGCCTCTCGGTGGACCTGGAGGGCTTTGAAAAGGAGATGGCACACCAACGAAAAAGGGCACGGGCAGCACGAAAGGTTACTTTCAAAGCTGGTGTGACATTGGCAGCCTCCCAGCCAACATACTTCGTCGGCTACGAAGGTTTAAGGTGTAAAACTCAAGTAACAGGCTTAATAACCAATGGTGAGTCGGTGAAAACGGCAAAGCAAGGTGAGGAGATCGAGGTGTATCTCTCCGAGACCCCCTTCTATGGCGAGATGGGGGGGCAGGTCGGCGATACAGGCGAGATTCGGGGTAAAATGGGGAGCATCGCCGTCACCAACACCGTCTGGCCTACTCTGGAGACGATCGTGCACCGGGGACGAGTAGTAAAAGGGCAAATCTCGGTGGAGGATACTGTCACAGCCATCGTGGACAGGGCGCGGCGTCTGGACATCGCGCGCAATCACACGGCGACCCACATCCTCCAAGCGGCGCTGCGTGAGGTGCTGGGAAGTCATGTTCGCCAGTCGGGCTCCCTGGTTGCTCCCGACCGCCTGAGGTTTGACTTCACCCACCCCAGCGCGATTACCAAAGAGCAACTGTCACAGATACAGCGCCTGGTGAATGAGAAGATACGCCGGAACCTGAAGGTGATGCCCAGGATGATGCCCTATCAGCAGGCCCTGCAAAAAGGGGCGCTTGCCTTCTTTGAGGAGAAGTATGGGGAGGAGGTACGGGTAGTGGAGATAGGCAGGCCACCAATCAGCACCGAGCTATGCGGGGGCACCCATGTCAGGGCAACAGGGGAGATCGGCTTCTTCCACATCGTTGGCGAGAGCAGCATTGGGGCCGGGGTACGCCGCATCGAGGCGGTCAGCGGGAAGGGAGCTGAGGAGTTTATCGATGGGCAGCTCTCCGTTATCGAGGAGGTAGGTGAGGAGCTCAAGGCCTCAGCCTCCGAGATCAAGAGCCGTATCTCCACCCTCTACATAGAGATCGACGCCGAGCGAAAAAGAGCCCTCGCCCTGGAACGAGAGCTATTAAAGAAGACCGTGGACTCGCTGCTTAGCGAGGTGGTCTCGATAGATGGAATTCCGGTGCTTACTGCGAGGGTCCCCGCCTCAAATATGGAAGCATTGCGCCAGATAGGCGACCTGATTAAGGAGCGCCTGAAAAGTGTACTGATCGTCCTTGGAGCGGTATATGACGATCAGGCCAACTTTGTGGCGATGCTCACCCCGGACCTTGTCAAAAGAGGGCTGCACGCTGGCGAGATTGTGAAGCAGGTTGCCCAGGTCACTGGTGGCCGTGGCGGCGGCAGGGCAGAGATGGGGCAGGCTGGGGGTAAGGACATCGATAAGCTCGATGACGCCCTGAACCTAGTGAGAGATTTGGTGGCAAAACATGGCGATCCTGGGACTTGATGTTGGCGAGAAGAGAATCGGGGTGGCCCTCGCCGATGGGCTCCTTGCCATCCCCCTCACGGTGATCGACAGGACAGAGAAAGGGGCAGACCTGGAGCTGATCCTTGTCCTGGCCAAGGAGCATGGGGTGGAGCGTATTGTGGTCGGGCTTCCCCGCTCCCTGGACGGCAGTATTGGCAAGCAGGCAGAAAGGGTTCTCACATTCTCCAGAGCGCTTTCTCAGCATATTCCCGTGGATACCTGGGATGAGCGCTTATCCACCGTCGCCGCAGAGCGCCTGCTTCTGGATGCCGGGATGAAACGAGAAAAGCGGAAAGAGAAGCGCGATGCGATGGCAGCGGCAATTATCTTGCAGGCTTACCTTGATAGGATAAGCAGATGACGAGGTATGTGGGCCTCATCGGCTACCCCTTAGGGCATTCCGTATCCCCGGCAATGCATCAGGCTGCTTTCGACCATTACAAGCTGGACATGCGCTACGAGCTATGGGAGACCGAGGCAGAGAAGCTGGGGGATATTCTGGAGCGTGTACGAAATCCCGAAACCCTAGGGGCGAATGTCACCGTGCCCCACAAAGAGGTGATGGTGTCCTTAATGGACGAACTCGATGACCTCGCCCTGGAAATCGGGGCGGTCAACACCATAGTGAACCGAGTGGGCTGGCTAATCGGTTACAATACTGATGCCGGCGGCTTTTTAAAGGCTCTTCGCCATGAGGGGGGCTTTGACCCGGCGGGCAAGCGCGCGGTGCTTATCGGCGCTGGAGGGGTGGCACGAGCGGCGGGTTTTGCCCTTGCAAGGGCAGGGGTGAAGTCGCTCGTTATTACAGACATCATCGCGGAGCGGGCGCACGGGCTGGTATCAGACCTTGACCGAAGCCTGGCTCGCACTCAGGGGCTACCCCCGAGGAGCTGCGTCGATGCCAAGGATGTGGGGGGAGTTGCCTCGCTGGACTTTAAGATGTGGCCCATCCCAGAGATAAGAGCGCTCTCGGCGGATGACCAGCAGTTTGGGGAGGCTCTATCAGGATGTGACCTTGTGGTCAACTGCACCCCGGTAGGGATGAAGCACAGCGATGCTGAGGGCAAGTCGCCTCTGGAGGCAGGGCTCATTCCAAAGGGGGCACTGGTCTACGATGTGGTGTATAATCCTATAGAGACACCGCTCCTTGCCGCTGCCAAGCGGGCAAGGGCGCGCACCCTGAGCGGGCTTGCCATGCTGGTATATCAAGGGGCGATGGCCTTCGAGCTATGGACTGGCAGGGAAGCGCCCTTTGACATAATGTTTGAGGCGGCGAAAGGAGCGCTAGAGGGATAGCTAGTTTGAATCCTCGCCGGGAAGGGCAGGTGTAATAGTGTTTCGTTTTCTTACCGCAGGTGAATCGCATGGCAGGGCATTGACCGCCATCGTCGAGGGGGTGCCGGCGGGGCTCGCCCTTGATGAGGAATACATCGCCCGCGACCTCAAGCGGCGTCAGGGGGGATACGGGCGCTCTGCCCGCATGGATATTGAGCAGGACAGGGCAGAAATCCTCTCCGGGGTGCGCTACGGGCTCACCATTGGCAGCCCCATCTCGCTGCTTATCTGGAACCGCGACTGGGAGAACTGGCAGGAGGTCATGGAGGTCTCACCTGTGAAGAAAAAGAGCGAAAAAGTGACCCGACTCAGGCCCGGCCACGCCGACCTAGCAGGGGTATTGAAATATGGTCTCGATGACATTCGCCCCATCCTGGAGCGGGCCAGCGCCCGGGAGACAGCAGCGAGGGTCGCTGTCGGGGCAGTAGCAAGAAGGCTCCTCGAAGAATTCGATATCGAGATCAGAAGCCACACGATTGCCATTGGAGGCGTATTCACAAAGGGCGAAAGAATCGATTGGGCAAAGGTGGAAGAATCGCCGGTTCGCTGTGCCGAGGCGGCAGCGGAGAAGGCGATGATCGCTGCCATCGACAAGGCAAAGGAGGACGGCGACACCGTGGGAGGAGTCTTCCAGGTAGTCGCCACCGGTGTCCCCATAGGGCTGGGGAGCCATGTGCAGTGGGACCGCCGACTTGACGGCAGGATCGCTCAGGCGATGATGAGCATCAACGCCGTGAAGGGCGTGGGGATCGGGGATGGCTTTACCCTGGCAAATCGCTTGGGCTCCCAGTCGCATGACATAATCCAGTTCGATAAAGCGAAGCGGCAGTGGCGCCACGCTACCAATCGTGCTGGTGGCATCGAGGGCGGGATAACGAATGGCGAACCGATCACGGTAAAGGTGGGGGTTAAACCCATCCCCACCCTGGGTAAACCGCTGCCCTCGGTGGACTTGAAGACGGGCAAGGCAGTCGAGGCACACGTCGAACGCAGCGATGTCTGTGTGGTCCCCGCCGCAGGGGTGATTGGCGAGGCGATGCTCGCCATCGTCCTTGCCGACGCCATCCTCGAAAAATTCGGCGGCGACAATGTGAAGGAAACCATGCGCAACTACCAGGGCTATTTGGAGGCGATAAGTAAGAGGTATATGTGATGACATAAATACTTGCGTATAGGATACGGACAAATTCTAAATACTAATATCTAAACTCTAAACAAATTCAAATGACTGAAGTTAAAAACTCAAAACCATATGACTTAGAAGAGCGAACTCTAAGATTTGCCAAAGAAGTAATAGAGTTTGTAAGCATTCTTCCCAAAACAATGGCAAACAATGAAATAATGAAGCAGATAATCAGGTCTTCTGGTTCAGTGGGGGCGAATTACATCGAAGCCAATGAAGCCTTAAGTAAAAAGGATTTTACGATGAGGGTCAAGATTTGTCGCAAGGAAGCGAAAGAGAGCAGGTATTGGCTGAGGCTTATCGAGGTAAGGGGTGAAGATGCAGAAAAGAGGAGGCAATCATTGATTAAGGAAGCTACAGAGCTTATGAAGATATTCGGCTCTATAATAGAGAAAACAAAATGATAAATTCTAAATCCGAAAATCTAAACAATATCAAATGACTAAAATCCAAAGGGACTAAACGATTTTGAATTTGAAATTTGGAAATTAGAATTTGTTTAGGATTTAGTGCTTGGGATTTAGGATTTAATCCGTGTTTGGATTATGCGCAACCACTAGGACGCTATGTATAGTGAAATGGGTGAAAAGCATAACATTATCCTGACCGGCTTCTCCTTTACCGGCAAATCGGTTGTCGGCAAAGAGGTGGCCCGGCGACTGGGGTGGAATTTTATCGACTGCGACGAGGAGATCACCGTCCTCGCCCGAAAACCTATCCCCGATATCTTCGCCCAGGACGGCGAGGAGCAATTTCGGAAGCTGGAGTGCCAGGTCCTGGAGAAGGCCTGTAAAGGAAAAGGGTCTGTTATTGCTACAGGGGGCGGTGCGATCGTCACCCAGCGCAATCGGGAGCTTTTCGCCCGGAGCGGGGTAGTGATCTGCCTTGAGGCAAAACCTCAAACCATCTATGAGCGTCTCCGCGCCGCCCAAAAGGGCAACAGTGTGGTGCGCCCGCTCCTCGCCGTGGCCGACCCGCTGGGGCGCATCACGCAACTGAAGGCGTCTCGCCAGCCCTATTACGCCACGGCCGATTGCTCGGTGTATACCGATAGTCTCTCCCTCGATGAGGTCTCCGATGAGGTAATCCACGCCTTCAGGCAGGTGAGCGCCCAGAAGAGCGGTGCCCCTTACAGTGAAGGCGCCTCCTTTGTGGTCACCACACCCACCCAGAGCTACCCCGTCTTTGTGGGCTGGGGTCTCATGGACGATCTGGGCAGGCGGATGCGCCAGGTCGGGCTCAGCGACTGCGCCAATATCATCAGCGATGAAGAGGTCTTTTTGCACCATGGCGCTCGAGCGAGCGAATCCCTGGAACAGGCTGGCTTTACCATAGAGTCCTTCCTCGTGCCCCCGGGCGAAACGACAAAAACCATGGATACCGCATTGAAGCTCTACGATTGGCTGGTTATGCGCCACGCTGAACGGGGTCATGCCATCGTTGCCCTGGGAGGGGGCATGGTAGGTGACCTCGGCGGCTTCGTCGCCGCTACCTTCCTTCGGGGTCTGCCCCTGGTTCAGGTGCCGACCACCCTCATGGCCATGGCCGATTCCGCCATCGGGGGAAAGGTTGCCGTCAATCACCCCCAGGCGAAGAACATCATCGGCGCCTTCTATCAGCCCTGCCTAGTCATCGCCGATCTGAACACCCTGGCCACGCTCCCAAAAAGGGAACTCGTCTCCGGGTGGGCTGAGGTAGTGAAGCATGCCCTAATCCTCGACCCGGAGTTTCTGGAGTTTCTGGAAGCTCATGTGCAGGATCTGGTAACCCTGGAGGCCGCGGCGACTACAGAGGCGATAAGGCGTAGCGCCTCGCTCAAAGCGACAGTGGTGAGCGAGGATGAAAAGGAGCGGGGGAGGCGGATGATCCTGAATTACGGGCACACCATCGCCCACGGGCTTGAGGCAGCCACTGAATATGAACGCTTCCTTCACGGCGAGGCAGTAGCCATCGGCATGACGGGTGCGTCGATGCTCAGCGAGAGGCTGGGGCTTATTTCGCCGGATATCGTGGCGCGCCAGAGGAGGCTCATCCAGAGGTTCGGCTTGTTGACCACCTGCTCCAATGTGGATCGCGACAAGGTGCTGAAGGCGATGACATTGGACAAGAAAGTGCGGGAGCGAGCGGTGAAGTGGGTGCTGCTTGAGGGTATCGGTCAGCCCACCTTCCGGGACGATGTGTCGCGGGAAGATGTGGTGGGCGTGCTCAAGGAGCTGGTGGCAGATTGAGTTTCCATCTCGGAGCCAGGGTGTGATGGCATGGACAAGCATGAGGAATTTGCCATCACGAAGCGTGGGACATGGTTGGTAAACTATATCGAGGTGTTAAAGCCCCGTGAAACCATCTTGCTTACCTTCATCGGCTTTTGCGCTGCATTGGTCGCCTGGGGAGGGCAACCCCCATTACAAACAGGCACACTTCTCCTCGCCACGCTGGCCATCCTTCTAGGCAGCGGCGGCGCTAATGGCCTGACCAACTATCTCGACCGGGAGGTCGACGCCAGGATGCAACGGACCAGGCACCGCCCTATTCCATCAAAAAGGATTTTCCCTGCAGAGAAGATGCTGCCTTTGGCGATAAGCCTGGTGGTCATCGCCCTTATCATCGCCTGGTTTCTCCACCCCCTTTGCTTCCTCTTCGGTTTATTAGGCGTTGTCGCCGCATCGACATGGCGAAAGAGGATAACCTGCGTCTTCCCGCAAGGAGCCGTAGCTGGCTGCGCCCCGGTGCTCATCGGTTATCTGGCGATCAGCCACCAGCTAGAACTGACCCTCCTCTTCCTATGCATCCTGATCATGGTTTGGATACCCCTCCATGTCTGGAGCGTGATGATCGCCAATCGTGAGGATTATCGTCAGGCCGGGATCACCTACTTCCCCATCTCCTGGGAGGTCAAAGATGCAATAAAGGTGCTCCTGGGACTCGCCGTGCTCCTCTTCGGGAGCGCTATCACCCTCTACTACTTTAGCGACCTCGGCGTGCCTTATCTGGTGGTGGCAAGCATCCTAGGGATACTGATGGTACTCGCCGCCGGTCATCTGGTGCTCACCGGCGTCTCCCACGACGCCTGGCTGGTTTATAAGCTGACCGCCTTCCCCTATTTGGGGATCCTCTTCCTCACAATGAGCTTAGACCTCTGGTTGTCATGAAGATGCTATAATGGACTCCAACCTCCGTGGAGGGCAAAAAAAATGGATTTCAAGCTAAGCGAGCAAGAGAGCATGATCCAGAGCATGGCAAGGGATTTTGCCGAGAGGTCGGTAAGGCTCGCGGCGATGGAGATCGATCGCAAATGCGAATTCCCATTCAAGCTGGCCAGGAAAATAGGGAAGGTGGGATATTTCGGTCTACCCTTCCCCCCTGATTACGGGGGCGCGGGTGCTGGATACATTGGCTACGTGCTGGTCATAGAGCAGCTCTGCCGTGCCTCCATGGTGGCCGGAGCGATCATCGGGATAAATAGCCTCGCCGAGGAGAGCATCTTCCGCTACGGGAGCGAGGAGCAGAAGCAAAGATTCCTCGTTCCCCTAGCTAAAGGAGAGAAGCTCTCCTCCTTCGCCTTCACCGAGGCAGCCACCGGCTCCGACCCCAGAGCTATCGAGACCAGGGCCAGACCCGATGGCGACGATTACATCGTCACTGGACAGAAACAGTTTGTCGCCCTTGCCCCCGCCTCTCAGGTGGCGGTGGTCTTTGCTAAGGGCGAAAAGGAGCGGGTGAGTGCCTTCATCGTGGAGACCTCCTCACCAGGATACCAGTTGCGCCACCCCTGTGAGACCATGGGGGCGAGGGGGCTTTGCCCTGCAGTGGTCTACCTCGACGATGTTAGGGTACCCAAAGAGAACCTCCTCGGTGAACCGGGCACGGGGTATGAGATCATGCTGGAGGCGGTAAGTGTGGGGAAACTGGCGGTGGCTGCCGAAGCGGTGGGGGTGGGGCAGGGTGCCCTGGAGCTCTCCTTAAATTATGCCCAGGAGCGGAAGGCCTATGGCAATCCCATCGCCGAGCTGCTCTCGATAAAGTGGCTGCTCGCCGAGATGGTCTCCCGGGTAGAGGCATCGCGGTTGCTGACCTACAGAACGGCTTTTCTAAGGGA
>CAZOVW010000031.1:9086-13393 GCA_964583545.1 uncultured Dehalococcoidales bacterium
CGGGGCGCGTGCCGGCATGCTCACCACCCCCCACGGCGTGGTGCCGACCCCTGCTTTCATTCCTGTAGGCAGCCAGGCAACGGTTAAGTCCCTCACCCCCCAGGAGTTTTCCGCCCTGGGGACAAAGATAGTTCTGGGGAACACCTACCATCTCTATCTCAGGCCCGGCATCGCGGTCATCGAAAAGCTGGGGGGTCTCCACCGCTTTATGAGTTGGTCCGGCCCCCTCCTCACTGACAGCGGTGGCTATCAGGTCTTCAGCCTGGCTCATCTGCGCCAGGTCAGCGACGAGGGGGTGCGTTTCAGGTCCCATATCGATGGCAGCGAGCACCTCCTCACCCCAGAGCTCTCAATCAGGTTCCAGGAGGCACTGGGCGCCGATATTATCATGGCATTCGATGAATGTCCCCCTTACACCGACGACCGCAATGCGGTGGGGGAGGCTGTGGCGAGAACCCATCGTTGGGCCGAGAGGTGCCTGAGCAGCAAGCAAAGAGCGGATCAAGCCCTCTACGGGATCGTCCAGGGGGGCGCCTTTACGGAGCTTCGCCGCCATTCAGCGAGCTTTCTCACTACTTTAGGCTTTGAGGGCTATGCCATCGGGGGGTTGAGCATTGGCGAGCCTAAGGAGGTGACGAAGGCTATCGTGGAGGAGACAGCAGCCCTGCTCCCTGAGGACAAGCCCCGCTATCTCATGGGGGTAGGCTCACCTGATGATCTCATCGCCGGCGTCTCGATGGGGGTCGACATCTTCGATAGTGCCCTGCCCACCCGCACCGCCAGAAACGGCGGTTTTTTCACTCGTTATGGCCGAAAAATCATCAGGAACGCTCATTTTAGGGATCGGGACAGCCCCCTGGATGAGGGGTGCGACTGCTATACCTGCCGAAACTTCTCCGCAGCCTACCTTCACCACCTTTTCCGCTGCGAGGAGCTTTTATCGTATAGGCTCGCCACCATCCACAACCTGCGCTTTGTAATGAGGCTTATGGAGGAGATGAGGAGAAGCATCCTTGAGGGGAGCTTCCCCTCCTTTAAGGAGTCCTTCCTCGCCAGTTACGAGCCCACCGATGAGGCGGTGCGGCTCGGCCAGAGGGAGAAGGGGAGTAAGCGGCGGGAGACAAAATAAAGCTAAGGCACCTCGGCTTCCAAAGGCTCTACATCTACACCTTTAGCCGTTACCCAGGACAACCCCTGCTCAATATCCTCATCGCTTCCCTCCAACTCCAGCACCACCCACCCCCGTTCATCAGTGATATGGGCACGGCGAATGTTGGTCACCACCCTGTAATCCCGCCCGAGGCAATAGATCACCGGCTCGGTAACCAGCTCCGGGGGAAAGGTAAGCTTCAATTGTCGCTTCGCCATCTCATCCTCCTATCATGACCTTTTTCCCGCCACAGCGCCCCTAATATACTCTGCAATCTCTTGTGACGGGGTGCCAGGACCGAAGACGGTGCTAATTCCTAGCTGCTCAACGAAGGGGATATCCTCCTCTGGGATAATCCCCCCTGCAACCACGATGACATCCAGACCCTTCTCTTTGAGCTGCGCCATGATGGTGGGGAAGAGGTCCAGGTGCGCCCCGGAGAGAATGCTCAGCCCCACAACCTTCACATCCTCCTGAAGCGCGGCTTCCGCGATCATCTCAGGTGTCTGGCGAAGTCCACTATAGATAACCTCCATGCCGGCATCGCGCAGGATACGCACCACAAATTTGGCGCCCCGGTCATGTCCATCCAAGCCTGGCTTGGCAATCAATACCCTGATCGTTTCTGCCACGAGGGTCCCCTTTTTCGCCCTTTTCAGCCGTTACATTTGGATAGCGCAATCAATATCAGGCTAATCTCCTCGCACAACCGCACCCTTTAGACCTTCTGGCACAGCTCGATGAGCACCCCTTTTGTCACGCGGGGGTGCAGGAAGGCGATCTTTCCAGCAAGCCCCTTAATCGCCTGCTTGTGGATAAGCTCCACGCCCTTTGCTGCCAGGGACTTGAGCTCCTCATCGATGTTGTCCACCTCAATACAGATATGGTGAATGCCCTCTCCCTTCTTCTCAACGAATTTGGCAACCGCCCCATTGGGGTCGATGGGTTCAATGAACTCGATATTGGTATCACCCACACGGACAGTCGCAGCCTTAACCCCCTGATCCGGCATCTCCTTCATATGATCCGCCTTTAGCCCGAAGACGTTATCAAAGATGCCCAGCGTTTCATCAATGCTCTTCACCGCAATCGCGATATGATCAACCCCCTTAATCATCTTCTCCTCCTTTCTCGTCCGTTACGGTATAGACAATGTAACCAATAATAGACTAACCCCCCTTATATGCAGGCCAAAGCCTAAAACGAAGCGAACTCACGCTGCTCCCCGAAGACCCCCCGCAGCACATCGCATATCTCGCCGATAGTGGCATAGGCCGCCACGCACTCCAGGAAGGCGGGCATGGTGTTCTCCGTTCCCCTGGCAACCTCTTCGAGACTCTTCAGGGCAGCATCCACCTTAGTGTCATCCCGATCCCGTTTCACCTGGGCCAGGCGTTCCCTTTGCCTCTTTGCCACCGCAGGGTCGAGACGAAGTAGCCCGGTCAGTTTGGGATAGGGGGAGACGAACTTGTTAACCCCGACCACGACCCGCTTCCCGCTCTCGATATCCTTTTGATAGCGATATGAACTCTCCTGAATCTCCCGCTGCGGGAATCCCTGCTCGATGGCCGCCAGCGCGCCGCCCAGGCTATCGATCCTCCCGATATATTCCCTCGCCTCAGCCTCCACGGTGTTGGTCAGCGATTCCACCAGATATGAGCCAGCCAGCGGATCGACGCTATCAGCAACGCCGCTCTCATAGCCAAGAACCTGCTGAGTTCTCAGGGCGATGGTTACCGCCTCCTCGCTGGGCGTGGCATAGGCCTCGTCACGGGAGTTGGTATGAAGCGACTGGGTCCCCCCAAGGACGGCAGCCAGCGCCTGAATCGTGGTCCGAATGACATTATTATCGGGCTGCTGTGCCGTTAGAGTGGAGCCTCCTGTCTGAGTGTGAAAGCGCAGCATCCAGGAGCGGGGCTCTCTAGCCCCGAAGCGCTCCTTCATAATCGTCGCCCACAAGCGGCGCGCTGCTCTGAACTTGGCTACCTCCTCAAACAGGTTGTTGTGGCTGGCAAAGAAGAAGGAAAGACGGCCGGCGAAGGTATCCACATCAAGCCCTACGTCAATGGCTGCCTGAACATAAGCGATGCCATTGGCCAGGGTGAAAGCCAGCTCCTGAGCTGCGGTAGCGCCGGCCTCCCTTATGTGGTAGCCACTAATGCTGATGGTGTTCCAGCGCGGCACATGCTCCCCACAGTATTTAAAGATGTCGGTGATCAACCTCATCGAGGGGCGTGGCGGGAAGATATAGGTCCCGCGGGCAATATACTCCTTCAGGATGTCGTTCTGAATGGTGCCATCCAGCTTCATCGGGTCAACCCCCTGCTTTTTGGCCAGGGTGATGTACATCGCCAGCAGGATGGGGGCGGTGGAATTTATCGTCATTGAGGTGCTCGCCTTATCCAGGGGAATATCCTGGAACAGTATCTCCATATCCCTAAGAGTGTCGATAGCTACCCCCACCTTCCCGATCTCACCCTGAGCCAGCGGGTGATCGGAATCGTAGCCGATCTGGGTGGGGAGGTCAAAGGCAATGCTTAACCCGGTCTGCCCCTGCTCCAGTAGGTAGCGATAGCGCTTATTGGACTCCTCAGCAGAGGCAAATCCCGCATATTGCCTCATCGTCCAAAGCCTTCCCCGATACATGGTGGGCTGGATGCCCCGGGTGAAGGGATACTCACCAGGGTAGCCAATGACCTCATTATAGTCCAGCCTGGCGATATCCTCAGGGGCATACAGGGTTTCAACCTCGGTTCCCGAGCTGATCTCGAAGCGTTCCTGGCGCTCCGGGGCCTTCTGCAACGCCTTATCGAGCGTGGTATCCTGCCATTCCTTCTTGCTTTTGCTCGGCATAGCACCCCTCCCTTTCGGGATTGTGAGCGAATTAACTATCTTGAGTGTATCCCATCTTTAGAGCAGTGTCAATCTTGGAGAGATTGTTTAGCAACCTATCCCCCTTACCCCCTTCCTTTAATAAGGGAAGGGGGAGTGTAGGTAAGAGAGGGGATTTTACCCCACAAAATCTGCGATTTTGCGGGGGCCCCGACTTAATACGTCCCTCTCTAAAATCTCTTCCCCCTCTCCTTAAAAGGAGAGGGGGAAAAAGGGGGTGAGGTTAATAAACAATCTTAATCTTGGAGCGGTTTGATTAATGGTA
>CAZOVW010000032.1:0-13238 GCA_964583545.1 uncultured Dehalococcoidales bacterium
ACCCCCGACCTCTGCGATGCGAACGCAGCGCTCTCCCAGCTGAGCTATATCCCCAGCGTGCCAAATTATATCAATAGCCCTAATCACTGTCAAGGTTGAGATTGTTTATTAACCTCACCCCCTGACCCCCTCTCCTAGAAGGAGAGGGGGGAATAAAATAAATCTAGTCCTTCACAAGGTGAAGGACCCTCTGGACTCCCCGAAGGAGAGGGGAAAGAGACTTGAGAGAGGGGCGTATTAACTCGGGGCCCCCGCAAAATCGCAGATTTTGTGGGGTAAAATCCCCTCTCTCACTCTCACTGCCCCCTTCCCTTATTAAGGGAAGGGGGGCAGGGGGATGGGTTGCTAAACAATCTCCCAAGGTTGGGTATTGACAGTGGCGTGCTCAGTATGTTATAAGGCCTGTTATAGGACATAAGGAAGGGAGCAGAAAGATGACTAGCAAATGGCGAAGATCAGTTATTATTACGGCGCTCGCTTTACTCATGGTGTTTGGCCTGGCAGGGCCGACTTTCGCTCAAGAGCCACCAGAGATGGTCAGGGTGATTATCGGGTTCAAGCATCAGCCGACTGGAGCGGAATGGTCGCTGGTGCGTAGCGCTGGCGGCAGTATCAACTATGACTTTGACATTATCAATGCATATTCAGCGACGGTTCCCCAGTGGGCCATAAGCCGATTGCAGGCAAATCCAAATGTGGCTTACGTTGAAATAGATGGCATTGTCCATGCCATTGGTGAAGTGCTTCCCTGGGGGGTTGACCGGATAGACGCCGACGAGGTTTGGGATACAAATACAGGCTCGGGGATAAAGGTCGCTATTATCGATACGGGGATAGATTATAACCACCCAGACCTGGCTGGTAACTTCAATTCCAGCTTACTCGGCTACGACTTCGTAAACGATGATGCTTACCCTATGGACGACAATGGACATGGCACCCATGTAGCTGGAATAGTTGCTGCAGTCGATAACGAAATTGGCGTTATCGGCGTTGCCCCTGAAGCAGAGCTTTATGCCGTTAAAGTTTTGGATAGTTCAGGCTCAGGATATGTGAGCGACGTGGTGGCTGGGATCGATTGGGCTGTAGATAATGAAATACAAATCATATCCATGAGCCTGGGGACAAACACTGACTACGAAACTCTACGTACCGCTTGTGATAACGCGTATAAGGCAGGCTTGCTAGTGGTGGCCGCAGCGGGAAACGATGGCAGCGCACGGAGCACGCGTGATACCGTTGATTATCCCGCTAGATACGATTCAGTGATTGCGGTGGCTGCCACGAATCAAAATGATGGGAGGGCTATTTGGGGTTGGACAAGTGCCTCAAGCACCGGGCCAGCGGTGGAGCTTGCTGCTCCCGGCGACAAAATCTATTCCACCTACTGGGATGATACCTACGCCACGATGAGCGGCACCAGCATGGCCTGCCCCCACGTAACGGGGACAGCAGCCTTGGTCTGGGCTGTCTATCCTGAGTGGACTAATGCCCAGGTGAGAGTGCGCTTGCAGAATACCGCCGAGGATCTGGGTGCTGCGGGTAGAGACAATGAATTTGGCTATGGTCTGGTCGATGCCGAGGCAGCAGCGGCACCACCACCGGGGAATCTGCCGCCTGTTGCAAATGCTGGCCCAGACCAGACAGTGACTGATTCCGATGAGGATGGTGTAGAGAGTGTAATCTTAAATGGCTCCGCCTCTACCGATGACGGAACCATAGTTAGCTACGAATGGGTGGAAGGCGGAAGCCTGCTGGGCAGCGGCGTCATATTCACTTACAGCTTTACCGTGGGGACACACAACGTGACGCTAATAGTAACCGACAATGAAGGTGCCACAGACACGGATGATGTGATAATCACTGTAAAGGAGCCTGTAGCTGTACCCACCATGCATGTAGCTGACATCAAGATGAATCTGGTCTCGCGGGGATGGAGCACCTATGCTACAGCAACGGTGGCCATCGTTGATGCCAGTGGCAACCCGGTTAGCGGGGCAACGGTATCAGGTCAATGGAGCGGCGCTACCTCAGACAGCGATTCCGGGGTGACGAATGGCAATGGAAAAGTAACGCTGCAATCCAATACTGTGAGGCGTCCTCCAAGGGGTACAACATTCACTTTCACCGTGACCGATGTTACAAAAGACGGATGGTCTTATGATCCAGATGCAAATGTGGTGACAAGCGGTTCGATAACTAAGTAATTCTGCCTGTAAAAAGGGGCTGACAAATGCCAGCCCCTTTTTATTTCCCAATGCAGAAATTGCTGAAGATGGTCTCCAGAAGCTCCTCGCTCACTGTCTCGCCGGTGATCTCACCCAGGGCATTCAGGGCAGCAGTGAGATCGATGGTCACGAAATCATCGGGCATCTGAGCCGCGATGCTCGATAGGGCTTGCTCAAGGTGGCTTTCCGCTCGCTCCAGGCAAGCCTTGTGGCGGGGGTTGGAAACTAGCAGGGCGTCCGAGGTGGACACCTTCCCCCCAAGGACACAAGCCACCATCTTTTCCTCCAACCTGTCAAGCCCTTCACCGGTCAGGGCTGATATGGAGACCGTGTCCCACGGGAGATGATCGAAGGAGGCTCGCCGGGGCAGGTCGCACTTATTGGCAGCCACCAGCACCTCCTTCTCTGAGAGAAGGGTGATGATCTCTTTATCGGAGCTTCTTAATGGGATGCTGGCATCGAGCACCAGCAGGACGAAATCCGCTTGCTCGATGGCCCTGCGGCTGCGCGCCACCCCTAACGATTCAACTAACCCCTTGCTCTGCACAATGCCCGCTGTATCGACGAGGACGAAGGGCACCCCCTTCAGGTTCACCACCTCCTCCAGTGTATCCCTAGTAGTTCCTGGCACCGGGCTGACAATGGCACGGCTCTGTCTGAGCAGGCGATTTAACAGGCTTGATTTGCCCACATTGCGCCGCCCCGCAATGGCGGTCCTGACCCCCTGGCGATAGATGATCCCCTGATCAGCGTTGGAGATGAGTCCCTTTAGCATTTTTCGCGCTTCTTCAAGGGGCGGGATTATCTCCTGCTCCGCCACTTCATCCTCAGGGAAATCGATCCTGGCTGTGAGGTAGGCAAGAATGCTCATCAGCTCGGCACGCACTGCCTTAAGGGACTGAGACAAGCTTCCTCTAAGACCTTGCACGGCAACCCTTAAGCTAGCCGCTGTCTTGGCGCGCACCACATCCAGAACCGATTCCGCCTGAGCGAGGTCGATCCTGCCATTCAGGAATGCCCTTAGGGTGAACTCCCCCGGGTTCGCCATCCGAGCGCCATGCCTGAGCACTAACTCCAGGACGCGCTGGAGGGGTGAGGGACCACCATGGCAATTGATCTCCACGATGTCCTCTCTAGTATAGGTATGAGGCGCCGCCATGTAGGAGACCAGAACCTCATCGATAACCTCCTTTGTAGCAGGGTCGATGATATGCCCATAGACGAGGCGGCGGTCTTGCAAGGGGCTGGGGAATACCTTTTCAGCGATCGCCAGGGCATCGGGGCCGCTGAGGCGCACGATCCCGATCCCGCTCTCGCCAAGGGGGGTGGAGAGGGCCGCAATGGTATCTTGATACATAGCCTGGTAAGTATACATCCCGCGCCCGGCTCCATCAAGGGAATGTATTCGTTACGCCTTCTAGGATTCAAATCCGTGGGAGATCTCTCCAGAGACCGAACTCCTATTCTCTTCTCGTCTTCCTAAGAATGAAGTATAATGGCGAAACACCATGGAGCAAGCCGGCCAGAAAGGGTTTTTCGGGGTCAGCCGCAACGTCTTCTTCCTCGGTTGGGTCAGCTTCCTCACCGATGTCTCCAGCGAGATGATCTTCAACATGCTCCCCCTCTTCCTGATGAATGTTTTGGGGGTCGGAGCGGCGTTCATTGGCCTTATCGAGGGGCTTGGCGATAGCGCTGCTACCATCCTGAAGGTCGTGAGTGGCTGGGCCAGCGACAAATTGGGCCAGCGAAAAGGGCTGACCACCCTTGGCTACGTCCTCTCCACTATTGCTAAGCCCTTTCTCCTCCTCGCTGCAACCGGGGGTGCGGTGCTTGCCATCCGCCTCGCCGAGCGCTCTGGCAAGGGGATTCGCACCTCGCCCCGCGATGCCCTGATCGCCGATTCCACCACCCCGGAGACAATGGGGCGTGGCTTTGGCTTTCATCGCGCCCTGGACACCTTTGGCGCTGTGGTCGGTATCGCCATCGCTGCGGCCATCCTCTACTTCATGCTCGGGAGCGAGCAGGGGCTCACGGAGCTCACCTTCCACTGGCTGGTCATCATCGGTGTTATCCCGGCAGCGCTCTCGGTGCTCCTCCTCCTCTTCTTCGTTCATGAGGCGAGGGCCCCCCACCCGAAGCGCTGGAAAATCGACGTAGCAGGCGCTATAAGGGGCTTCGATAGGCGGTTCAAGACTTTCCTGGCGATAATGGTTCTCTTCACCCTGGGCAACTCCGTTACTGCCTTTCTTATTTTGAGGGCTGCTAACATCGGGCTATCCCCCTTCAACATCCTCCTCCTGCTCGTCCTGTTCAACCTGGTCTATGCCTCCGTTGCCTATCCCTCGGGGAGGCTATCGGACAGGATTGGCAGGAAGCGGGTCATCGTTGCCGGCTGGGGCGTATATGCCCTGACCTATCTGGGATTTGCCCTGGCGGCGGCATCATGGCATATAATTTTGCTCTTCGCGCTCTACGGGCTTTACTTCGGGATGGCGGAGGGGGCGACCAGAGCCTTTGTTGCCGATATCGTGCCGGAGGAGAGAAGAGGGACGGCCTACGGGCTTTATCATGGAGTGGTGGGTCTTATGTTGTTGCCTGCCAGCGTAATCGCTGGGCTATTGTGGCTGATCAATCCAATAAACCCGATGGCACCCTTCTTCTTCGGGGCAGCGATGGCGGCGACGGCGATGGTGGGGTTTGCGCTATTGATCAGGGAGTAGCAAAAATTCGCTTAGCCCCCCAGCGTTATGTTGTCGATCAGCCTTGTTTTGCCGATCCTGACTGCCATCGATACTAGGGCAGGTCTATCGATCTCCGCAAGCTCCTCCAGGGAATCAGGGTCGGCGACGCTCACATAATCGATTTTCGCCAGGGGCTCGCTCTGGATCAGGGAGGTCATCTCCTGTCGAAGGCACTCAGCGTCTTTTTCGCCCTTTTCCCAGAGCTCCTGAGCAAGGCAAAGCGCTTTCCAGAGCACCAGGGCAGCCTGGTGCTCCCCGGGGCTCAAGTTGGTATTGCGGCTGCTCATCGCCAGGCCATCGGGCTCGCGAAGTGTGGGCACGGCGACGATCTCCAGGTTCATGTTCAGGTCGGAGACCATCTTCCTGATCACTGCTAACTGCTGGGCATCCTTCTGACCGAAGTAGGCTCTATCGGGATAGACAATGTTTAAAAGCTTAGCCACCACGGTGGCAACCCCCCTGAAGTGGCCGGGGCGAAATTCGCCCTCCAGCCGCTCGGTGACTTTTCCCACTTCCACCCAGCTACTGAAGCCCGCGGGATACATCTCCTCAGCGCTGGGCATAAGCACCAGGCTCACATTCTCCTTCTTCAGCAAAGCGAGGTCGCGCTCCGCATCGCGCGGATATGTGGCGAGGTCTTCTTGGGGGCCGAACTGGGTGGGGTTGACGAAGATGCTGACAATGACAGTGAGGTTCTCTGCCTGGGCGCGGCGCACCAGCGCGAGGTGCCCCTCATGGAGGTAGCCCATAGTCGGCACGAAGCCGACGGAGCCGGTGAGCTTGCTCCGCTCGGCTTTCATGGCGGCGATGGTCTCCACAACCTTCATGGTGGTGATGGAGGGCAGGAGTAGTTCCCGTACGGTTCACTTTTGATGAAGGCCGGCGATGAAATCGTTGAGCGTTATGGCGCTCATGGTCATCGTCTCCAGGGTGCCCCGAGCGCTCAGCTCCATCGCTACTCTGGATATGGTTATGTCGTCCGGAGCATCGAGGATGTTCACGAAATCATAGGGGCCCAGGAGGGCATATTGGGCGCGTATCCTGGCTCCCATTGCCTCTACCTCCTTATTGACCTCCTTTATCCGCTCCGGCCGCTCTTTTACTGTCTTCCTCCCCCACGTGGTGAGCTTGGTGAGCATTACATAGGTTGGCATCTTACACCTCCTTTTAGCTAGGTTTTCGGGTATCTATGCCCTCCATAGGCGTATATCATATCAGCTTTTGGATTGGGCTTCAATTTGGTCTAGTATAGTTGCGTCTATCTCGTAGCTCTGTTTCGGGGTGGGAAAAGCCTCTGCCTTAACCTCGGCGATGTAATCGGCGACGGCGGTAGTAATCGCATCGCTCAGCTTAACGTATTGCTTGGCATGTTTGGGAACGAAGTCGGTGTAAAGCCCCAAGATGTCGCTAATTACTTGCACCTGGCCGTCGCAGTACTTGCCAGCGCCGATGCCGATGGTGGGCACAGCCACCCGCTCGGTGATCAGCCTGGAAAGGGATGTGGGAACGCACTCGAGGACGATGGAGAAGGCTCCAGCCTCCTCCAGAGCCTTGGCGTCGTTAAGCAGGCGCACCGCAACCTCCGGGGTCTTTCCCACCACTTTGTAGCCACCGAGCTGGTGCACCGATTGTGGGGTGAGCCCGATATGACCCTGAACGGGGATGCCACATGCCACCAGCCTGCTCACCTTCTCGGCGACCACCTCGCCCCCCTCAAGCTTCACCGCCTGCGCCCCGCCCTCCTGAATAAAGCGAGCGGCGTGGCGCAGGGCATCCTCCACAGAGATATGATAGGTCATGAAGGGCATATCGCCGATCACCATGGCATGCTTCGTCCCCCGAACTACCGCCTTTGTGTGATGGATCATCTCATCCATAGTCACCGGGATGGTGGACTCGTAGCCCAGCATCACCATGCCCAGGCTATCGCCAACCAGGATTAAGGGTAACCCGGCCTCGTCGATGAGCTTGGCAGTGGCATAATCGTAGGCAGTGAGCATGGGGATTTTTTCGCCCCGCTGCTTCATCTCCTTAATTTCGCCGATGGTAACCCTCATGATAACAGGACCTCCTCCTTCACCATGGCATTCCGCTCGTCGACATAGACCAATCTGGGCCTTGTCTCTCTGGCCTCCTCATCGGTAACGATCTTGTAAGCGAGGATGATGACCTTATCGCCCACAGAGACCAGCCTTGCCGCAGCGCCATTGATGCAGACCTCGCCGGAGCCCTGCTCCCCAGCGATAGCGTAGGTCTCAAAGCGAGCCCCATTATCGAGGTCGAGCACCTGAACCTTCTCATAGGGGAGGATGTCAGCCGCCGCCATGAGCAGCTCATCGATGGTGATGCTCCCCTCATAGTCCAGGTTCACCTCAGTGACCCGTGCCCGGTGGATCTTGCCCTTCAGCATCGTTCTCATGATATGTCCTCCTTAGCAAGAAGCTCTCTCAACTCTGTCGCTCTCTGCTCATCGAGCTTACCCTTTGCCAAAGCTATGGGGATGGTCTGGAGCCCCAGCTCCCGATAGGTGGTAAGCAATGCCGGTGTTGCCTTGTCGAGAGCGAAAATATGCTTTTTTATCGTGCCTAAGTCCCCTCGGGCGATGGGACCGGTGAGGCAGTTAGGAATGCCCACATTATCGATGTTGTTCAGCGTTCCCTTAAGCAGGGGAAGCAGTGACCTGGTTGCCTGCTGAGGCGAGACCCCGAAGGACTGCCACAGGTCAGTGGCTAGCTTCACCAGGGTTACCAGGTAGTTGCAGGCGACCACCGCTGCGGCGTGATAGAGCACCTTATCGCCGGCACCAAGCCTTATATAGGTCCCTTCGAGGGCGGTAGCCATCTTCTGAAGCGTGGCGAGCAGCGGTTCCTCCGCTTCGATGGCGAAGGTGGAGCCAGGGATGTTCTCGATAGCATGGGTCACACTGGCGAATGTTTGTAAAGGATGAAAGCCGCCGACGTGAGCACCGCACTCCCTCGCCGGCTCGAGAATATCGGTGGAGGCGGCGCCACTACAGTGAACCACGCCTTGCCCCCGATGCCATCGCATATCGGCAACCACCTGGGCAATGACATCGTCAGGGGTGGTGACGAAAACAAGCTGGGCATTATCGGCCACCGCCTGAGCGCCGTCGCACGCTCGACATCCCGGGACAGCCTCCGCCAGCCGCTGGGCGGAGGCTTTAGTGTGACTGGAAACGGCCACCACAGGGTATCCCTTACCGCTGAGCCTCACCGCCAGCGCCGTGCCCACAGTCCCTGCCCCGATGAAACCGATCTCAATCATCCTGCCTCATGTCCTTGGCAGCCGGTATCCCGGCAAGCCCCTCAGCCTCCCGCACCGCCCTCACGATCGCTTCTGCCACCACCTCTGCCGCTATCGCCCCCAGTACAGTGACATCCTCCAGCCCCGCTTTCCCTGTGGCAAGGGCAAACATGGCATCGCCATCAACCATGGTATGGGCTGGACGGATGGTCCTCGCCAGGCCGTCGTGAGCCATCTGCGCCATCTTATTCACCTGCTCCTTATCCAGCGAGGCATCTGTGGCTACCACGCCAATAGTGGTATTGATAGGAACAGAACTCATTTTAAGCTTTTTCATGACCTCGATTGTATCGAAAAAGCCCCCCTTTTCGATGTCACGAGGGCCGGCGATGGTCTTGCCCGTCTGTGGGTCAACCACATCGCCAAAGGCATTAACTGCAACGATAGCCCCGATAGTAACATTACCCAACCTCTGGCTCGCTGTCCCCAGGCCGCTTTTGGTCATTCTCTCAGGCCCCAGGATCTTGCCTACCGTGGCCCCCGTGCCCGCGCCGACGCATCCCTCAACAACCGGCCCGCTTGAGGCGGCAAGGCATGCCTTATAGCCCTCATCGGGACCTGGCCTCACCTGAGCGCTGCCCAAACGAAGGTCGAAGAGAATGGCTGCGGGGACAATGGGCACCTTTACCACGCCCGTATCAAAGCCGAAACCCCGCTCCTCCAAATAGCGCATCACCCCGCCAGCAGCATCGAGGCCGAAGGCGCTGCCCCCGCTGAGGAGGATGGCGTGTGCCTTCCCCACCAGGCTCATCGGGCGCAATGAGTCTGTCTCTCTGGTGCCCGGTGCCGCGCCACGAACATCGACGCCTGCCACCACCCCCTCCTCACAAAGGACCACCGTGCAGCCAGTGGCGGCTTCCCTGTCGGTGTAATGCCCCACCTTTATCCCGCTAACATCGGTGATTGCATTATGCATCATTCTTAAACGCAGAAAGCCTTCCCGAATACGCCGAGAAGGCTTTTCTTAATGCCGTATCTATGTGCCGTCTCGGTCGTGACCGATCCAAGCGACTTTTTGTCTTTGCCTTGTTAAATTCGCCGCCCCAAACGCGGGGTCGCCAAAAAATTATGATACCATATGCTGGTGTGCCTTGTCAAGAGTGGCATTCAGGTTCCCGCTGGCAGTGGGGGCACAGGTATGTGCCCCGCTGGCGGATGACGATGCGCCCGATGGGCGTGCCACATTTGGGGCAGGGCTGGCCACCGCGGTGGGCAACCTGAAACGTGAATTGCGCCGCCCCAGGCTGGCCACTGGGGCGCTGATAATCGGTGATGCTGGCCCCGTGGCCCTCGATGGCCTCCTCAAGCACCCGGCGCAGGGCGCGGTGCAGCGCGGCGATCTCCCCAGCTGACAGGCTGTTCGCCCTCCTCATGGGGTGTATCGCGGCGGCGAACAGTGCCTCATCGGCATACATGTTGCCCACGCCGGCGAGCAGGCTCTGATCGCACAGCATGGCCTTGATCGGTGCTGAGTGCCTCTTTGCCTGTTCCCCCAGGGCATCGGCGGTAAAGGCGGGTGATAGGGGCTCAGGCCCGAGCTTGCCCACCACCTCGCCTTCGTCTTCTACCAACCACATCATGCCGAGCTTCCGCGGGTCGCGGAAATGGAGCCTGCCCCCGTCGTCGAGAGTGAATATGGCTCGAGTATGCGGACCGGGTTCACCCGGGGGATCGAGGAGCAACGAGCCGCTCATCCTGAAGTGCAGGATAAGGGCCTCACCACTGGCGAGGCGAAAAATGAGGTATTTCCCCCGCCTATCCAGCTCTTTAATACATTTCCCTACCAGGCGACGAGAGAAGGCCTCTGGCGAGGGAATTTGCACCGTTCTAGGCCAATTTAGGGTGACGCTTACAAAGCTTCGGCCCGCTATCCTAGGGGCCAGGTCCCTTCTTATGGTCTCCACCTCGGGCAGCTCAGGCATTTTTCGTTCTAGATGCTGTACTCGGAGATCGCCAATTGCTATCGTTATGCTGTTTCCCACAATCGCTTTTGGGCCTCAATCCATCTCCCCCCAGTTACTGCCCACCTTGACCTCCACATTAAGGGGGACGCTGAGCGGCAAAGCATGAGGCATGATCGCCTCAACCAAGCCCTTCATCTCCTCAACCTCCCCTTGGGGCACCTCGAAGACAAGCTCGTCGTGAACCTGGAGGATCATTTTTGACCTAAGACCTCTCTTTTCCATCTCCCTCTGGATCTCAATCATCGCCAGCTTGATGATGTCGGCCGAAGTGCCCTGAATGGGCATGTTTATTGCCATGCGCTCCGCCGCCGCCCTCACCTGAGGATTAGAGGAGTTGATATCTGGGATGTATCGCCTTCTGCCCAGAATAGTTTCAACATAGCCCCGCTCCCTGGCCTGGCGCTTTGTCGAGTCGATATACTCCTTCACCCCGCGGTGCTTCTCGAAATAGGTATTGATAAATTGGGAGGCCTCCTCGCGGGAAAGAGAGGTGGCCTGCTCCAGCCCGTAGTCGCTCATCCCGTAGATCACGCCGAAGTTCACCGTCTTAGCCACCCGCCTCATATCCGGTGTCACCTCGGCAGGGGGCACGCCGAAGACCTCCGCAGCAGTGGCGCGGTGGATGTCATCATCGCGATGAAAGGCGGCGAGGAGGTGAGCGTCCTGGGAGAGGTGCGCCATCACGCGAAGGTCGATCTGGGAATAATCACCGCTCAGCAGCAGGTAGCCATCGTTGGCGACAAAGGCTTTCCTCACCTGCCGACCCAGCTCGCCACGAATGGGGATATTTTGCAGATTGGGGTCGCTAGAGGAGAGCCGCCCGGTGGCGGTGCCCGTCTGGTTGAAGCTAGTATGCACCCTGCCGGTTTTCGGGTTGATCAAGGCGGGGAGGACATCTACATAGGTGGACTTCAGCTTCGTTAGCTGGCGATATTCCAGGAGCGGCTCAATAACGGGGTGAATGCCCTTGAGCCCCTCGAGGACAGAGGCATCGGTGGCATAGCCGCTCTTGGTCCTCCGCCCTCCAGGGAGCTTTAGCTCCTCGAAGAGGACCGCACCCAGTTGCTGGGTTGAATTTATATTAAATCGATGCCCGACGCAATTATAGATCTCAGCCTCCAGTTCCATCATCCGCTCCCCAAGGCTCTGGGACATCGCCCATAGAGATTCTATATCCAGCGCCACCCCGTTCCGCTCCATGTCGAGGAGCACGGGAAGCAGGGGCATCTCCAGCTCGGCAAAAAGCTGCCACAGTCCCTGCTCCTTTAGCTCTCCCTCAAGCAATCCCGCCAGCTGCCCCGTGATGTCGGCATCGGCGCAGGCATATTGGGCCGCCGTGGGGATGGCGACATAATCCATCGAGGTCTGCTTTGCCCCGGTGCCGATGAGGCTGGTGATCGGAGTCATCTCCACGCCAAGCTTGTTGAAGGCGAGGGGCTTGAGCCCGAGTGCCTTCTCCCCCAATAGATAGGCGGCGATCATGGTGTCGAAGCTCAGATTCCTAAGCTCAGTCCCATACCCGGCAAGCACCATCATGTCATATTTGCCATTGTGGGCGACCTTGGCAACTTTAGGGTCTTCGATGAGGGGCTTGAGTCTTTCCAGAACCTGGTTCAGGGGGAGCTGAGCACCCAAGCGATGTCCTACGGGCACATAGTGGGCTTTGCCCGGCTCGCAGGAGAAGGACAGGCCCACCAGTCCGGCATACATCGGCTCTTTGCCCGTGGTCTCCAGGTCGATGGTGAAGGAGGGGGAAGCTCGGAGCTCAGCGATAAGCTCGTCCAGGGCCTGGGGGGTGTCTACGATGCGGTAATCTTGCTCAGCTGCCTCCGCTTTCCCCGCCTCCCTGCCCCCGGCGATTCCCAGCTCGCCGAGCTTGTCCAGTAGCCTGGTGAACTCCAGCTCGCGAAAGAGCGCCACCACTTTAGGGCGGTCGAAGGCTGATATGGCGCAGGTATCGAGATCCAGCTCGATGGGGACATCGGTAGCGATGGTGGCCAACCGCTTGCTCTGGTGCGCTTTTTCGCTCTCCACTAGTGCCTGCTGCACCTTTGGAGGAGTTATCTCATTGAGATGGGCGTATATTTCCTCAACACCGCCAAAAGTTTGAATAAGCTTTACCGCCGTCTTTTCTCCGATGCCGGGGACGCCGGGGATGTTGTCCGAGGGGTCCCCCTTCAAGCCCTTCAGGTCAGCGATCTGTGGAGGGGAGATGCCATACCGCTCTGCTACCTTTTCCTCATCGTAGAGCACGGTATCGCTGAAGGGCTTTCCCGGCCGCGGCGTGAGCACCTGCACCCTTGGTGAGACAAGCTGCAGTGTATCCATATCGCCGGTGACGATGATAGTATCGATTCCTTGGGCTGAGGCCTGACGGGAGAGGGTGCCCAGGATATCGTCAGCCTCGTAGCCCTCCAGTTCGAAAGCGGGGATATTCAACGCCTCCACCAGCTGGCGCACCCGATGGAACTGGCTCTTAAGCTCCTCGGCTGCCGGGGGGCGCTGTGCCTTATATTCGGCGAACTCCTTATGCCTGAAGGTGGGCGCCGGGTAGTCGAAGGCGACGGCATAATGGGTGGGTTTAAGCTCGGCAAGCACCTTGAGCACCATGGTGGCAAAGCCATAGACTGCCCCAGTCATCTCCCCAGTCTTGGTCACTGCCAAGGGTGGCAGGGCATGAAAGGCGCGATGGATCAGGGCATTGCCATCGAAGAGGACTAGCAAAGGCTTTTTCCCGACCATCGCCCTAATAATATCGCTCCTCCTTAATTATATCAACCGGTTGTGCTCGTCCGCTATCTTAGTAAGCCAAGCCCTGCTGTCATTGCGAGCGAAGCGAAGCAATCTCACCTGTTCTCCTCCCCTCACTGAGATTGCTTCGTCCCCCGACAAGTCGGGGTCCTCGCAATGACGGGACAGCTTTAACTGATTTATGATATACTACACCTAATATTGGTAGGGGAAGGGCATGAAAGACCTAA
>CAZOVW010000033.1:0-12862 GCA_964583545.1 uncultured Dehalococcoidales bacterium
GGTGCCATCGGCTGGGGGTAGTCGATGGTGGTTACCTTAGCTCCTTGGCTTGCCAAGAAGAGGCAGAAGGTGCTATCGCCAGGCCCCACATCGAGGACGTTGAGTCCGCTGAAATCGCTGATGAAGTTGAGAAGCTTGCCATATTCCCAGGCCTTGAGCCCATCGATGGCGCTATCGGAGAGGTGTTTCCTCAGGTAGGAGTCAAACGCCATCATCTCGCCCGTCTCCCTGGTGAGCATGGCAAGGTCTCGCTTGTTTATGAAAGTATTATATTCCATTACGGGCATATCATATCTGGCCAAATTACTCCCTGAGATTGCTTCGTCCCCCGACAAGTCGGGGTCCTCGCAATGACAGGCGAAAGCGCAGGCTGAAGCCCCACCGTCATTGCGAGCGAAGCGAAGCAATCTCACGCCGGCTTAGCCCCCATATCGCGCCCCATAAATCAAATTATCTCCATCAGCGACCATGAGTCTCCCCGCTCATGATAGCAAATCTCGAACCGCTTTTCATCCTCGGTTTTCACCAAGAAATGCCTCTCCCCCGGCTCCAACCACTCCCTCTCGATGTTCTTCACCTCATATCTCTTATCCTGCCACACGAACGAATCGGGGCGGTCGGCATAGCTGCGACCGGAGTAGCAGGTGACCTGGATTGGCTGAGGTAAGTTAGCTTCGGTCATTGTCCCCACCTTCTTGAATCATCTAGCGCACCGCGTGCCACATTGGCAGCTACACGGGATGCAACTGACCCCCCACCCCACACACACTGTCCCAGCGGGATCAGAATTCACCGACCAATCGCACGTGCTATAGGTATATGGCAAGCCATCTAAGAAATCCGGCACGAGTTTACCCCACTCTATGTCCCCCGGCTGGCCGTCGGCGGTTGGCCACTCCCCATGTGCCTCGTAGTAACCATCGATGGCTGTTTGCACAGCATCCCGGTCAGGCTCACACCCTGCTGGCGGCAGCGTCGGTATTGGCGTTGGAGTTGCCGTGGGCGTAGGCGTTGGTGTTGCTTCCGGCCCTCCTCCGCAGGCGAATCCCGACATCAGCAAGATGCCCAGGATAAGGATGGCGAGAATTTTGCTGGTTTTCATCATTCTTATACCCCCGGTCTCTTCTCCCCCTTTTTCAAAAGCCCCGGCCGCCTCTCCCACCAGCCTGTCGCCTGCTCGTAGGCGAAGCCGATGCGAAAGAGCACTTCCTCGCTGAAGGGCTGGCCTAGTATCTGCATCCCCACCGGCAGGCCGTCGGAAAAGCCGGCAGGGACGGAGAGACCGGGGATGCCGGCGATGTTTATCGGCAGGGTGCAAACATCGCTCAGGTACATCTGGAGCGGGTCGTCCACCTTTGCCCCAATCTCGAAGGGCACTGTTGGCGAGGTGGGGGTGATCAGGGCATCGTAGCGCTTAAAGGCATCCTCGAACTCTCTCCTGATCAGGGTGCGCACCTTCTGCGCTTTGAGGTAATAGGCATCGTAGTAGCCGGCGGAAAGGGCGTAGGTGCCCAGGATGATGCGCCGCTTGACCTCGGGGCCGAAGCCGAATTGCCTCGTCTTCTCCATGGCATCCCACATGCTCTCCCCTTCACATGAGAAGCCATACTTCACCCCGTCGTAGCGGGCGAGGTTCGCCATCGCCTCGGAGGGGGCGATGATATAGTAGGCGGCTAGGGCATATTTTGTATGGGGGAGTGACACCTCCCAATCCACCGTGGCACCAAGCTCCTCCAGCTTTGCGATGGCGGTGCGCATCACCTGGCGAACCCCGTCTTGCATCCCCGCAACGAAGTACTCCTTTGGAACGCCCAGCTTAAGCCCCCTAAGATCGGTGCTGAGCGATTTCGTATAGTCTGGGACGGGATAGTTCACCGATGTCGAATCCTTTGGGTCATAGCCGGCGATGACATTCATCACTAGGGCTGAGTCGGTAACATCCCTGGTCATCGGTCCGATCTGGTCTAGGGAGCTGGCGAAGGCCACCAATCCGTATCTTGAGACCCGGCCGTAGGTGGGCTTTAAGCCCACGATGTTGCAGAATCCCGCTGGCTGGCGGATGCTCCCGCCGGTATCGGAGCCCAGGGCATAGATTGCCTCGCCAGTGGCCACCCCGACCGCCGGCCCCCCGCTTGAGCCGCCGGGGACGCGGGCTAAGTCCCAGGGGTTTGAGGTGATAAAAAAGGCCGAGTGCTCGTTGGATGAGCCCATAGCGAACTCATCCATATTCCCCTTGCCTACCATCACCATGCCCGCCTCGTTTAAGCTTTCCACTACCGTGGCGTCATAAGGAGGGACAAAATTCTCCAGCATTCTCGAGGAGCAGGTGGTGGGGATCCCCCCGGTGCACATGTTGTCCTTGATCAGTGCTGGCACACCGGTTAAGGGGGTGAAATCGCCGCTCTTAATTCGCTTATCAGCCTGCTGCGCTTGGCGCAGGGCCTCATCCCCGGTCACGGTAACAAAGGCATGCACCTTTTTTTCGATCCGGGCGATGTGCTCTAGCACTGCCTTCGTCAGCTCAAGCGAAGAAACCTTCCTGTTCTTGAGAAGCTGGTGAGCCTGGTGAATGGTCAGCTCATAGAGGTTCAAAATTTTCTCCTTTTTACTCCAGCACCGGCTTCACCCTGAAGTGACCCTCCTCCTGGCGAGGGGCATTGGCGAGGATATCGCCCTGTGGGGATGAGGGTGCCGCCTCGTCCTGCCGAACCACATTCTCCAGGGGGATGGGGTATGCTGTAGGGGGGACATCTGTGGTATCAACCTGCTGCAAAATCTCGAAATTCTCCAGGATATTGGAAAGCTGCCCCTGGAATCTCTCCAGCTCCTCCTCGGAGAGGCCCACACGGCAAAGGGTGGCGATGTGCACCACCTCTTCACGACTCAGCTTCATTTTTCGCTCTTTCACGCTACGAGGCAATCTTCACGTGATTTTCAGATTTACTGCCTCTTGAATTTCATCGATCGCAATGTTCGAAAAAACCCTAAGCGGTAGTGTCGCTGATTATAGCATTTAACTATCAGTTGAGGCAACATTTTTGTGAGAAAAGGGAGCATTGCCAGCTATTCCCCAAAAGGGTTATAATGGGGCGGCAGAGTGCCCAGGGAGAGGGCAGAATCGATATCGAGTGAAGGGGGATAGTTGATGCACCACTATACCACGGAACAGATGCGCAATGTGGTGCTGCTTTCCCATTCGGGTGCAGGCAAAACCTCGCTCTCTGAGGCGATGCTCTATAGCGCTGGGGCGCTCACCCGCTTGGGAAAGGTAGACCAGGGGAACACTACCTCAGACTACGACCCTGATGAGGTGAAACGCAAGATCAGCATCTACCTCTCGCTTGTGCCCTGCGAGTGGCAGGGGCTTAAGGTGAATCTCATCGACACCCCGGGTTATGCCGACTTTGTCAGCGAAGTCAGGGCTGCGGTGCGCGTCGCCGATGGAGCGGTCATCGTGGTGTGTGCGGCCTCTGGCGTGGAGGTGGGCACCGAGCTGGTTTGGAACTATGCCGAGGAGCGAAAAATCCCCCGCCTCGTCTTTGTCAATAAGATCGATCGGGAAAATGCTGACTTCTTCAAGGCTTTAGAGGAGCTTCAGGCGAATTTCGGGAAGCGGTGCCTGCCTATAGAGCTTCCCATCGGTGCTCAGGAGAACTTTCAGGGGGTGGTCGACCTCGTCACCATGAAGGCTTATTCCCAGGATCAGGAGGGGGAGCTCCCCGATTCCCTTAAGAGTCAGGCTGATGAATTTCGCGAGAAGCTAGTGGAGGCGGTGGCGGAAACAGACGATAACTTAATTACTAAATACCTGGATGGGGAGGTGCTCACCGAGGAGGAAATCCGCTGGGGTCTGCGAGTAGCTACCCTCAGTGGGCAGGTGGTGCCCGTTCTGGTGGGCTCGGCACTGGAGAACCTGGGCACTGCCAGACTCCTGGATGCCATTTGCTATTACCTGCCTTCCCCTAAGGATCGAGACGGAATCTCGGCAACGAACATCCAGCAGAAGCAGGAGGAAACCGTCGCCCCCGATCCTACCGCTCCCCTGGCTGCCCTGGTGTTTAAGACCAGCGCCGACCCTTATGTGGGCAAGCTTACCTACTTCAGGGTCTACGCCGGCACTCTCCATAGCGATTCCATGGTCTGGAACACCGCCAAGAACTGCCAGGAGCGCATTGGGCAACTCTACGTGCTTCGGGGGAAGGCTCAAGAGCCCGTGCCTCACCTGATCGCTGGCGATATTGGGGCGGTGGCTAAGCTGGCGGAGACGGGCACCGGGGACACCCTCTCTGGGAGAGACCATCCCCTAGCCCTGCCCGCTATTGAATTTCCACAGCCCTCCCTGAGCGTGGCGGTGCACCCAAAGACAAAGGCGGACCTCGATAAGCTGGGTTCGTCCCTCTCCCGGCTCGCTGAAGAGGATCCCTCCCTTCAGGTTCGCCGGGAGGCCGATACCATGGAGACCATCCTCTCAGGCATGGGCGAAGCCCACCTAGAGGTGGTGGCGGGGAAGATGCAGCGCAAGTTCGGGGTCAATGTCAGTATAGAAACCCCCAAGGTCCCTTATAAAGAGACGATCACCACCATGACAAAGGCGGAATACAAGCATAAGAAGCAGACGGGGGGACATGGTCAGTATGGGCATGTCTTCCTGGAGCTGGAGCCGCTGGATAGGGGAGCGGGCTGTGAGTTTAGCAACCGGATCGTGGGCGGCGTGGTGCCCAAGAACTACATCCCCGCCGTGGAGAAGGGGGTTGTGGAGGCCCTTCATGAGGGGGTGCTGGCGAGATATCCTGTTGTTGACATAAAAGTAACACTCTACGATGGCAGCTATCACACGGTCGATTCCTCAGACATGTCCTTCAAGATCGCGGGCGCCCATGCCCTGAGGAAGGGGCTCTCCGAGGGAAACCCTGTTTTGCTGGAGCCAATAGTGAACATGAGTATCAGCGTGCCCGAGAGCTATACCGGCGATATTATGGGCGACCTCAACAGCAAGCGGGGCAAGGTGCTGGGAATGACCCCGCAGGGTGGATGGAACATCATTGAGGCCCAGGCGCCCCTGGCCGAGGTCCAGCGCTATGCCATAGACCTGCGCTCCATGACCCAGGGGAGGGGCAGCTTCCAGATGGAACTGAGCCACTATGAGGAGGTGCCGGCCCACGTCACCCAGCGAGTCATCGCCGCTCGGGAGAAGGAGAAGGGTTAGGAGATTTTTACTCAGCCGAGGAGTTCCTTCACCTTCTGGGTGAAGGCGGGGAGCACCTTCTTATAGTCGCCGACGACCCCGAAGCGGGCCTCCTTGAATATGTTGGCCTCGGCGTCCTTGTTTATGGCGATGATGTTCTTGGCGCCGGAGCACCCCGCGAGGTGCTGGCTGGAGCCGGACAGGGCCACGGCAATATAGAGGGTGGGGCTCACGATCTTTCCGGTGAGACCGACTTGAAGCGATGCTGGCACCCAGCCATTATCGCAGGGCGGCCTGGTGGCCCCGATGGCTGCGCCCAGGGCCTTAGCCAGCGGTTCCAGTTCCTTGAAGCCTTCGGCACTGCCAATACCGCGTCCGCCGGTGACCACCACATCGGCATCCTCCAGCTTGACCCCCGCAACCTCCTCCTTCACCGTATCGATAACCTTCGTCCTGAGCATTGAGGGGTCAAGCCCTGCCTCGATGGTGGTCACCTCCCCCTTCCTGGCAGCATCCCTTTCTAGGGGGTCCAGCGCCTTTGCCCTTGCGGCGGCCATTTGGGGCTTGGCACCCTCGCAGACGTAAACCGCCCTGGCATTCCCCCCGTAAACGGGTCGTGTCTGGAGCAGGAGCTTGGAGTCGGGGTCAATGTCGAGCGCCACGCAGTCCATAGAGACTGCGGTATCCAGCCTGAAGGCTAGCCTTGGCGCCAGGTCGCGCCCCATTGGTGTGGTTCCAAAAAGCAGGATACTTGGCGAAACCTGCTTCACCACCTTTTCCATTACTGCCACATAGGCATCCGTCTGATAATCCTTAAGGAGGGGGTCATCAACGATATAGACCTTGTCTGCCCCAAAGGCGATTGCCTCTTTGCCCAGGTCGCCAAGACCGCTGCCCAGCAAAACTAAAGAGAGTTCCTCGCCTAGTTTATCGGCGAGCCCTCGGCCACCGCCGAGAAGCTCCAGAGTGATTGCGGCCAGCTTCCCGTCGCTGATCTCGCCGCAAACCATTACCCCTTTATACTCAGCCATTAAATTTGCCTCCTCTATATTAGCCTTGTCTCCCTGAGTTTCAGCGCCAGGTTAACCGCTGCCTCCTCGGGGCTCTCTCCCTCGATGATCTCGCATTTGGCCTCCTTAACAGGGACGAATAGCTGGAGCAGTTTGGCGCGTGCCCCGGCGGCACCGAGCTTTGCAGGATCGGCGCCGATATCCTGGGCATTCCAGGTGGGCACCTCCTTCTTTGCCGCCGCCATAATCCCTTTAAGCTTTGGATAGCGAGGCTCGCCAAGCTCGTTTGATACCGTGATCAGCAGCGGGGGCGCGGCTTCGATTACCTCGTAGCCATCGGTGATCACCCGCTCCACCCTCACCTTACCGTCAACCAGCTCCACTTTCTTGGCTGGGGTGATGCTGGGTATCCCCAGAATCTCGGCGATGCCGGAACCCACCTGGCCGGCATCCCAATCCGCTGCCTGGCGGCCACAAAAGATCAGGTCATACTCCCCGACCTTCTTAATGGCCATCGCCAGGGCATAGGCTGTGATGTGGCTGTCGTCGCCCTCGAAGGCGGGGTCCTGGAGCAGGATCAGTTCATCGGCGCCCATGGATAGTGGCTTCTTAATCACATCCATGACAAAGTTCTTGCCCAGGCTCAATACAGTGATCTTGCCGCCATGGGCATCCTTGAGCCGCAGCGCTGCCTCCACTGCCTGCTCATCGAAGGGGCTAACCACCTGCGATACACCCGCCGCAGGGATCACCCTCTTTGCCGCCTCGTCTACCTTGAAACTACCCGGTGGCGCCTCCGGGTCCGCTATCTGTTTCACGCAAACGATCATATTGGGCATAGAATATCCCCCTTTCTAAGGTTTGTGTTGCGCTTGTTAAATTTATCACGGAGGATAGGGGATGTCAAGCGAGGCGAAGCCTTCTTTTTAGTTGATTATCCTTGACAAAGGAGGTAAATCGTGGTACATTTTTAGTGAAAATAAGACAAAATCTCATAGAATATGCGAAGGTATTGCTGGGGGGTTGTCTCATGAGCGATTTGATGACTACTAAGGAAGCAGCGGAGTATCTAAAACTGAACTACATGACCGTATATAAACTAGCTCAGCGTGGCCGCATCCCTGCCTCCAAGATAGGGGGGAACTGGAGGTTCCGAAAGGGCCTCCTGGATGATTGGCTCGCCAGACAGGCGAAGGTGATTGAAGGGAACGTGCTTGTGGTTGATGACGACCCCGGGATACTGGAGATCCTTCGCGATGTTATTTCACGGAAAGGGTTTAAAGTGGTTACGGTGGAGAGCGGGGAGCGGGCTCTTGAGGAGTTGAAAAATCAGCACTTCGACCTGATTTTCCTGGACTTGGTATTACCAGGGATGAGCGGTGTGGAGGCCCTCTCCGCGATAAAGGAAAAGGACAAGAAAGCGGTGGTGGTCATCGTCACCGGTTATGGTGATGATCCTATAGCCATGGAGGCAATGTCGCTGGGACCCTTGTTTCTCATTCGAAAGCCCTTCCGGGTAAGTGATATCGTTGAAGTCCTCAACGCTGTGGTCAAGGTAAGGTGATAAGCTGAGGCGCGGTGTCTTAATAGCCCGTGTGAACACCCCGAGAAGGGCATCCCATGGATAACCAGACCTTTAACGTGCTGGTCCCGCTGGTAGCCTGTGGCAGTTTAGGCGTGCTCATACTGTTGGTGGCACGCCAAAGCCGGCGCCGCAGGGTTAACCAGCTCTTTGTCTGGGCTCTCTCCCTTTTTGCGGGCGCCAGCCTTGGCTCCTTTATGGCCTATTCCGTCGTTATGAGTCCCCATTTCTGGGACACTTTTTCGCTTGTCCTTCTTATGTTCGCTTCCGTGGCCTTCTTCCACTTTGTGCGCGTCTTCCTCAGGAGGTCTGAGCCACGATTGTGGCTCTCTTTGGGTTATGGGGCCTGCATCCTGTATGCCATTGCTGCCGCCCTGGGTTATGCCATAAAGGACAGTGAGTTGGGGCTTGCTACCTATGCCATGAGCCCCATTGCCCTGTCCTTCGTCGGAGCGTCCATCTTCAACCTGGTGCAGGGGTATCGGTGGGCAAGGGACCCCTTTGCGCGCAACAGGATTGCCTACCCGTTAGCTGCGCTCATTCTCTTCGTCTTGTTCCAAGCGATAAGCTTTGTCCCTGCGTTGCTGCGCTACCAGCTTGATCAGATAGGTGGCCTGCTCGCTGCTATTCTGCTCTCCTATGCCATCCTTAGATATAGGCTCCTCGATATTAGCATTGCCCTGCGCAGAGCATACCTCTACTCGTTGCTCACCATATTCATCCTGGCTGTTTTCATTAGCATCGCTACCCTATTGCAGTCAGCATTTCGGGTTCACGTCGGCTACAGTTTTGGGATATCGGTAGTGCTCACGGCGCTCATCCTCGCTGTCGCCTTCCGGCCGGTTTACGAGTTCGCTCAGCGGTGGGTCGATCGACGGTTCTATAGAGAGGCTTATGATTATCGCCAAGGCCTGATGACCGCTAGCCAAAGGATGAGCGTGGTGCTCGATCTTGGTGAGCTAGCGGAGTGGCTGGTAGAGAGCCTTAAGGTGACCATGCAGGCGTCAAAGGTGGGTCTCCTCCTCCTGGATCCTGCAACACACCGATATGTTCCCAGAATGCTGCGGGGATATGATGACCCCTCGGTGGAAAGGATTACTTTGGGGAGCGATAGCCCCGTGTTAGCGCGTCTCAAGGGGGTAGATAGCTGTTTGACTGCAGAGGAGATTGGTCGCCTTACTCAGCTAGGCAGCCCTGAGAGATCGGAACAGTTAACGCATCTGGGGGCTGCAGTGCTGGTTCCCTTGAAAGTAAAGGATAACCTGATTGGCATGCTGGTGCTCGGTCCAAAACGCTCGGAACAGGCTTACTCCCTTGATGACCTGGCGTTCCTGCGCACGGTAGCAAACCAGGCGGCGGTGGCTGTGGAGAATGCCCGACTGTATGAGGCTAGCCTGCATTCGGAGAGGCTGAGGGCGTTGGGTGAGATGGCAGGTGGGGTGGCTCACGACTTCAACAACATCTTAGCTATCATCCTGGGCCGGGCCCAGTTGGCTTTGGAGGATGTGAAAGATGCCAAGCTACGAAAAGACCTCCAAATCATTGAGCAGACCGCTCTCGACGCCGCAAGGACGGTGCGCCGCCTCCAGGACTTCGCCAGGGTGCGGGTGGATCGCGTTTTCGAAGTGGTGAGCCTGAATGAATTGGTGGAAGGTGCCTTACAGATGGTAGAATCCCGCCGGGTGGAGCTCAAGCAGACAGTGGGCGCCACCATCGAGATTAGCACTGAGCTTAGTGAAGTTGCTCCGGTGGAAGGGGATGCAGCGGAGCTGAGGGAGGCGCTGGTGAATATTATCTTCAACGCCATGGATGCTATGCCTGAGGGGGGCAAGATCACGATTAAGAGCGAGCAGGAGAATAAATGGGTGCTTCTCTCCGTTAGCGATACCGGCGTGGGCATCCCTTGGGAGATACAGGGGAGGATATTCGATCCCTTCTTCACCACGAGAGCCCCTAAAGGCTCCGGGCTTGGGCTTAGTGTGACCTATGGTATTGTTACCAGGCATGGCGGGAGCATCGACGTCGAAAGCAGCCGGGGAAGGGGAGCCACCTTTTATATCAGGCTGCCTGCGGCCAGTGGTGTCGAAGAGAGGGCGCGTCCGGAGCGTAAGCCTCCCATTATCAAGCGCGCTACGATACTCGTGGTCGATGACGATCCGGAGGTCAGTGAGGTTCTCGGGCTCATGCTCCAACAGCTAGGTCACCGGGTAACGGGGGTTACCAGTGGGAAGGAGGCGCTTGGCGCCTTGAAGAAGGGCGATTACGAGCTGGTGATCACTGACCTGGGGATGACTGAAATGTCAGGGCACGAGGTTGCCAGGGCCGTCAAAGAGATAAAGCCCGAGACCCCGGTGATGCTGATCACCGGCTGGTGGGTGCAACTCGACCCGGAGGAACTGCCGGGGATCGACGGGGTGATTGCAAAACCCTTTAGCAAAGATGCCCTTTCAGCGCAGATCGCGGAGTTGCTCCCTACCAGGAAACGCGAGAAGAGAGGCTGATGGGCGATGCTGGGCACGGAAAACTACCAGGCTATCGCTCTAGGAAGCAAGGGTCCAAAATAGAGGGCGTTCTTGTAGCTATGCTGAAGGGAGAAGAGCCTTTCCTATAAGAGGGAAGGTATATCATCATGGGGGCGCCCGATGGAGTTTCGCAAGGAGGTAAAGACCCTGGAGCTTTTGGGTCCTGCGCTTCGATTTGAAAGCGAGGCTCAGCTAATTGAGTATCGGGAGGATCCCTTGTCAGGGTCCCGGAGCAGAATCAATGTGTCCAGAGCAGGAAGGGTGAAGCAGGCACAATGGGGCGAGGTGGAGGTGAGGGAGGTGATCGAGCGGACAAGGGCTGGCTGCTTCTTTTGCCTGGAAAATATTGCGGAGAGAACGCCAAAATTCCCGCCAAAGCTTTTCCCGGAAGGCAGGATAAAAAGGGGGGAATGCTTACTCTTCCCCAATCTATACCCCTTCGCGGAATACCATGCTGTGGGTACCTTGACGCGGAGGCATTTTCTTGAGCTCGACGAATTTACCATGGAGATGCTTGTGGATAACATTATTGCCTCAAAGGAATACATTACTTTAGTGTACCAAAAGGATGAAGAAGCGAAATATCCCATGTGGATCTGGAATCATCTGCCGCCCAGCGGGGCCAGCATAATCCATCCCCATGTGCAAGTAATAGTGGACCGCGCCCCGACACCGGAACTGGGGAAACTCTTGGGAAAAAGCGAGGAATATTTTCGGAGGCACGGCAGAAATTATTGGCGGGAATTGATCGAGGCCGAGAGGGAGATTGGCGAGCGGTATATTGGGGAGAACGATTCCCTAGCGGTCATCGCCAGCTACGCCCCCCGGGGGAACAGGGAGGTTCAGATGATATTTAAGGGGGTGAGCAATTTGGTGGATTTGGATGAAAGGCAAACGAGGGATTTCGCCGCCGCTATTGTGAAAATATTGCATTGCTACAAGGGGATGGAGGTAAACTCCTTCAACCTGATCACCTATTCAGCACCCATAGGAGAGCGCCCGGATCATTACTGGCTGAGTGCCCGTATAATCTCAAGGCCCCTTTTCCAGCCCGTTTATACCAGCGATACCGGTTTTATGGAGCGATTCTACGATGTTTGGGTCATCGAGACCCTGCCCGAGGAAGTCGCCCGGGAGATGAGAAGAAGTTTCGGGGGCTAATCGTCCCATAGGGGGTTGATCACCAGACCGGCGGGCGTCTTGGGATGGAAGTAGGTGGACTTTTGGGGCATCCTCACCCCTTCGTCAGCCACCGCCAGAACGCTGGAGATCGGCGAGGGATTAAGGAGAAAGGCTAGCTGATACTCCCTCGTGTCCACTCGAGAGAGGGCCTCCAGAGCGTCGCGAGTATACTCGAGGCAATCCTCCTCCCTTTCCGGGCTATCTATGCCCAGCATCTGGCGCAAAATGACCTGGTGGAGGATGAAGACATCCAAATCCCCCAACACGCTGGGCTGGACTGGGAGCATCATTTCTGGCCTCGCTCTCAGCAGGCAGAGGCGCTGCCCCTCAAGACCATAAAGGCCGAATGTTGTCCCTCGCTGCTCCTTTAAGGTTTCTGTCCACCCTTTCAGGGTTTCGGATAGGTCTGCTAAAGGTGAGAGCAACTCCTCATCGAAATAGGGGTTCCACTCCTCCTTCAGTTGGGCCAGCATTTTGGGGTTGAGCCCCCGCACCAGGCGGTGGGTTGGCAGCATGATGAGGTTTGGGTCGTCAGCGGCGGTGAGGGTCATCATCACGAAATTGAAGGCCTCCTCTCCGGTATAATGGGTGGTGCTCTGCTCCTGCTGGTAGGCTAGCGCCGTCTCATAGCGATGGTGCCCATCGGCAATGTAGAGGGTCTTATCGGCGAAGAATTTGGATACCCTGGCGATGGTTTTTTCGTCCGTTACCACCCACATCGAGTAGGCCACGCCATAGTTATCCACCGCCCTTAAGGGTGGATTATTTATCGTATCGGGGAATAGCGACTGGACCCCCTCGTCCAGGTGGCGAAACAATCCCATTATGGGGCTGAAGTTGGCGTGGCAGGACTTGATAAGGCGGAGGCGGTCTTCCCCAGGCTTTTTCATGGTCATCTCATGGGGGCGAATCCGACCACTGCTCAAATCCTCCAGCCTTACCCGGGCGATGAGGCTGAAACAGCTCTTTACGGCACCTTCATAAGGGAAGCGGTGCTCCACCAGGTAGAAGGCGGGACACTCCTCCCGAGTTAGCATGCCCTGGTTGAGCCAGTCTTCCAAGGTCAGGGCTGCTCTAGTGTACCTATTGTCTTCGGGGGAGTCCTCGGGGTGCTCCTTTCCAAACTCAAGCCTGATCACATTGTAGGGGCTTTTGTCATAGTAGAGAAGCTGCTCCTCGGCGGAGATCACATCATGAGGGGGGCACATCACTGCGGAGAGGTCGCCAATCTGCTCCAGATTGTAGCGAAGACCGCGAAAGGGTTTAACATCAGCCACGCCGCTCTTAATATAACAAGGTGTCCCGCAAAGGTCAATGATGTGGTATTGAGATTGTTTATTAACCTCACCCCCTTTATCCCCCTCTCCTTTTAAGGAGAGGG
>CAZOVW010000034.1:0-2536 GCA_964583545.1 uncultured Dehalococcoidales bacterium
CATCGGATTGTTATGCAGTTGTCCTAGACAGAGAAAAACGAGGCTAAATCGGTCTGAACCTCAGGTTGTCCACGGGGCTGGCGGTGAGGTGTGCCTTCTTGACATCCACATCGGCCAGTTGACAAGAGTGGTGCGTCATTTCTAGGTCTGTGGGTGCCGCTTCTGCAGTTTTTGACGAAGCAAGCACTCCCTCTTTACAGGAGTCGATTTTGGGGCTAAAATAGACACGATCTTGGCGGGTGTAACTCAGTGGTAGAGTGCTTGCTTCCCAAGCAAGACGTCGAGGGTTCGAATCCCTTCGCCCGCTCCAATCATGCTTTATATTCTCCTCTGGCAGTATGAGGAGCGCTATTTTTGAGCTAGCCTCCTGCCCAGTTCAAAGGCGTCCGACAGTGCAGTGGGGTGCTCCCTAATCTCTCCTTTCTTATCCACACCCCGGACGAGAAGCTCTGCGGCATACTTGACGCCAATGGATTGGTAGAAGTATTTCACCGTTAATATGGCCCCGTCAAACAATCTCTGGCCCTTGGTGGCCCCGACAGCGATAAAGGCACCCTTTCTCACAGCATCGGGCAGGTTCTGCTTGAGAATGAATCTTCTGACCCATAGCGCCTGAGAGCGATCGATGAGCGCCTTAACCTGACTGGTCAGCCCGTAGAAAAACATCGGCGAGGCTACTATTACCCCATCAGCTTCGAGGAGCTTGGGATATATGTCATCCATATCGTCTCTTATGGCGCAATTGCCATCTCTCAGGCAGCGATAGTATTCACGGCAGGGGGATATCTGGAGCTTATCTACGATGATCTTCTCAACCTCTGCCCCCTGACTTTGGGCCCCTCTCAAGGCTTCATCCAGCAGGAGATCGGTATTTCCTTTTATCCTCGGGCTTCCCATAATCCCCAGGACTCTCAATCATACCTCCTTAGGCATATTCTAAATTGGGCGAAGCAATCGCATGCTAGTGCGAGGTTACCCCGTTGTCAATACCTTCCTATCCCGATTGACTTATACTTCCTCGTGTGCTATAACAACCTAGATTTTCCCCTGCACTAACGAACGAAGGCAATGCACATTATAATTGAAGAAAGGCTTAAAGTTAGCCGGGAAGAGACCTCAGAAGTCGGTTTAGGAGGACGAAAAGATGAAGCGAGAGAATTATGATGTGGTAGTTATCGGTTCTGGGATGGGAGGGTTATCTGCGGCGGCATTGCTTGCTGCTGGGGGTTATAAAACCCTGGTAGTGGAACGGCTACCTCGAGTAGGTGGCAGGTATTCCTCTTTCGAATATAAAGGTTTCACGCTTACTACCGGAGGGATAGAGGTGGAGTTGGGTGGGGTAGTGGAGCGGGCTTTTAATGCGGTTGGGGCTAAACTCGACGTTCGCCCCACACCCCCATTCCGCTACAGGATTGGCGGGAAAGAGGTTGAGCAGCCACAAAAAGGGGGGTTAAGGGCGCTTGTTTCCCTGGCTTGCGAGAATGAAAATGAAGTAGATAGGGTGATGGGAGCTTTTAAGCGAGCCTTATCATGGCAGGAGCCCTTGGACAGCATTTCCTTTCGGGAATGGCTTCTCCAGTATACGGAGAACGAGACGTTACTGAAGGCTTTCTGGGCGCTTATCAGCCCGACACACTTTATAACTGACGATGAATTACCGGCGGGGAAATTCTTTCAGTACCTTAGAATGCCAAAGGCCGGTGGTGTTGGAATGGCGCCCGAAGGCAATCTAGCCCTGATGGAATCGTTGGCGAAAGCGATTGAGGCCAAAGGGGGACAGGTGTGGACTCGGTGCCCCGCCAAGCAGATTGTGGTGTCCGACGGGATGGCAATGGGAGCAATAATCCAGAAGGGTGACGATGTTATTGAGGTAGCAGCTAAAGCAGTGGTTAGCAATACCGGTCCCAAGAAAACGGTAGAGCTGGCGGGGAGTGAGAACTTCGACATGGGGTACCTGAAACAGCTAAGGGAAACCCTGAGACCGGCTCCATTTATCTTTATTCAAGCTGCCAGCGATAGACCCCTGGTAGATTGCAGCTCCCTGGTGTTCATACTGGGTCGGAGGCTGAGTGTGATGAACTGCCCGACGCTTCTCTGCCCGGAGCATGCCCCTACAGGGAAGCACCTGCTCACGGCGGGCGGTGTACCGCGCTCTTCGTTGCCCCCCTATGATTTTAAGAAGGATAAGGAGCTGATGCTTCAGGATTTGCGGGATAACATCCCCGGATTTGATGAGCATGCCGAGATCCTGGTTGCCAGTTATTTCCGTGATGACTGGCCTGGATATCATAGTTGGCCAGGCTACGACCTGCCTCAGAAGACCTCGATAGAAAACCTGTACAATGTCGGTGATGGGGTAAAACCCCCGGGTTGGGTAGGGCTTGGTGCCTGTGCCAAGAGTGCCGAAATAGTGGCGGAGGATATTAAGCTTCGCGTTAAGCCGGGATAAGTTACTCCTAACTGCTTGGCTGTTATCTCCTTGCCAGCATTTTTGAGATTCCCCCGACCAGTACGAGTAGCGACCCTACTCCGGCCA
>CAZOVW010000034.1:2636-11314 GCA_964583545.1 uncultured Dehalococcoidales bacterium
CCTTCTGCCAGAACAAGAAGACGCTAACAAGCATCGCCAAGGCACCAATGAATGCCAGCGCTTCCGCTATGCCAAACACTCGCCTTGCTTTCTCTTCCATTTTAGCTCCTCCTTTACTTCATTTTGCCAACTTGCTCAGATTTTTCGGAACTGCCTAAGCTATTACTTTTTACACCTCCTTTCATTTGGTGCGCAATTGTGGGAACATCTTATCCACTAGTGTGTCTCTTGTCAATATGCTCACTCAGGGATGGCGGAGAACAGTATAGCATGCCTTTCGAGGTTAAGGCTGAGCGGGCGGTATTGACAAGGCTACTAGCTAGTGATAAAAGTAAGCCGAGGGCAAAAGCGCTCAATTTACCCATAGGAGGGATGAAAAATGCCGAAAGCAAAGGTGAATGAAATCAATATCTATTATAAAGTCCACGGGCAGGGAGAGCCCCTGGTTCTAATACAGGGACTTGGCGGACCTCGCTCAGGTTGGATTTTTCAAACCCGTGCTTTTAAGAAGTATTACCGGGTGATTACCTTCGACAACAGAGGTGTGGGGAAAAGTGATAAACCAAGCAGTCCCTACACCGTCAGGACGATGGCGGATGATACAATTGGCCTGCTGGACTATCTCGGGGTTGATAAAGCTCACGTGCTGGGGGTCTCTTTGGGTGGTATGATTGCGCAGGAGATAGCCATTAATTACCCTGATAGGGTGAACAAGCTCATTTTAGGGTGCACCACTGCCGGGCTGGGAGATATTGAAAGGACGGAAGAAGAGGTCCGGAGAGCCATAGGTCTCAGGGAGGATTTCACTGAGGCAGATATTGAGGCTTTATATCTCAGAAGTATGGGAAAGATAATGGCTACGATAACCTCTTTAGCTTTCAACAGGAGACTATTCAAAGTGGTTCTCGTGCCCGGAGCTAAAATTTACTTTAGATTTGGGAGGGTTGTTAAGGGTATCGTTGGGCAAGTTGGAGCTGCTGTGGGTCATAGCACGCTGGACAGGCTACACCAGATCAAAGCCCCCACATTGGTGATCGTGGGAACTGAAGATAAATTGGTGCCGCCTCGCTCATCAGAAGTGCTCGCAGAGAGGATACCTAATGCCAGGTTAGTAAAGGTTGAGGGTGGGTCGCATTCATTCTTTGTGGAAATGAGGGGTAGATTTAACAAGGAAGTTTTGGATTTTCTGGCAGGTAGTTGAAGCAGTTAGGTCTAGAAAAGTAAAGCTTGTCTCAATCTTGCTAGGCTTATTTCTTCGTCTCTTTTGAGCTCCTTTCTTAGCTAATTGTACAGTATAAGCGGTCTTTTGCGCGCTGCTTAATGTGTTTGGTGGTATCGCAGCACCATCGGCGCTACTTTAGCTGCTGAGTCCACCGCATGATGGGTGCCCACTTTGGACCCGCCATGATGAGCCTCCGCCGTTTTCAGGCATATTATAGTGGCATCCCTTTTGCGCGAGCAGCGGTCACGCTCTCAGGCTCCGGCCACCATTTATCGATCCCGATGTCTTCGGCTACCACGTTTGCCGTTCCGTACCCGGCGCCGAAGGTGACCAGACCTCCGGGATAGCTGTTTGCCCCTCCCAGATAGAGGTTCTTTATCGGCGTTCTATGGTTGACACATTCTTCATTGGGCCGGAGGTACCCCATCTGCAGGGAGTCATAGGCACCCTGTTTTATGGACCCCTCGACCATGTTGGCAAACTTGTTCTCGATATCGGCGGGGGTTGTCATGTTCCACCACAACACCTTGTCCTTGGTCATATTGGGGGCATATTTCTGAAGGACTGCCAGGAGTTTCTCGGCTCGCTCCTCCTTGAATTTCATGCTCAGCCACTTATCCTTGCCCTCCTTCAATTTGTAGGGGGCCATCTGCGAAATAAGGCCGGAGCACCTTCCCGGGGGAGCCTGGAAGGGGTCGTGGACACTGGGGAAGCAGCAGTTGAACCCATCGGGCTGCGGGATTTCCCCGTCAGCTCTAATCATGCAGTCCCAAGCCTTTTTCAGGTCATCGCTGTTCTCAAAACCCAGGACATAGACGAAGGCGTTATTGATGTCCGGATTATTTGCGGCCGCGGCGAATTGGGGAGGTTCTTCAAGCGCCAGGTGCAGGTCACATAAACTCCAATGCTCCCAGTGCCACGCCTTGATCTTCTCCACGAAATCCGGCTCCAGGTTCTCCTCGCCGACAAGGTTAAGGAAAGTCTGGTGGATATCGATGGTGCTGAGCACCGCCTTGTTGGCCATGTACTTGGTGCCGTCTTCCAGTTCTACCCCCTTTGCCGTCCCGCGTTGCACGATAATCCGCTTGATCTGCGCATTGGTGCGGATCTCACCACCATACTCCAGCATAAACTTGGTAAGGGCGTTGGATAGTCGATGAGAACCTCCCTTGAGGAGCCGGTAGTTCGTTGCCCGATTGATGAGCAAGGGCACCATGTAGCTCACCCCGGAGGTGTTGTACTCTAGGCCCCAGTGACAGGCGAGGTATAGCATCAGGGTTCTAACGATGTCGTTCTCAAAGAGCTCATTCACGATCTCCTCGGGGGTCTGCTCGGTTAAGGTATTGATGTCCTTGCCTACCTCGGTCTGCTCTAGCTGGATTACCTGCTCCAGAGGCGGCATTGGGGCGCAGTAGGTGGCGGGGCCAATAAAGTCGTTCACGATATTAAAGAACCTTTGAGTTACCTCGCGGTAGCTTTTCGCGTCCTTCTGCGAGAACTTGGCTATCGACTTGCAGGTCTTATCCAGGTCGCGGTAGATGCACAGGCTGTTGCCGTCGCTCAGTGGCATGGCCCACTCGAGTTCGGGGTGGATGTATTCAAGGTCATACTTGGTCTCGAGTTCGAAATCCTTAATCACAGGAGCATAATCCACCATCAGATGATAGATGGCGTGGGTGTTGTGGAAGAAGTCCGGTAGAGTTATCTCCTCCGTAGCCAGCCCGCCACCCACTTCATACCTCTTCTCCAGCAGTAATACCTTCTGCCCCGCTTTACTCAGGTAACAGGCAGTTGTTAGCCCGTTAGGGCCACCACCGATAATTATTACATCATAATTCTCCGCCATTTCTTCCTCCTTAATATGTGATTGGCTACATCAGCTCAATCTCATGGCAGTCAGGGTCGACGGTGAGCGTAGGCTCAGTCAGGCGCTGCACCTCTTCAGGGGTCCACCCTGGGGCCACTTCCTTGAGCACCAGCCCGCGGTCTGTCACCTCGATAACGGCGATGTCAGTTACGATGAGCTTAACGCAGCCGAGTGCCGTTACGGGGTAGCTGCACTTCTTTACTATCCTGGGCTCGCCGTTCTTGGTGATATGGTTCATAGCCACGATAAGCTTCTTCGCTCCTACGGCTAGGTCCATGGCACCGCCGATGGTGCCGATCTTCCTTTCGGGAACCATCCAGTTGGCCAGGTCCCCCCTTTTCGAGACCTGATAGGCTCCCATGACGCTGATATCTACATGTTTTCCCCGGATCATGGTGAAGGATTCAGCGTGCTCGAAGAAGCACATCCCCGGCTGCGGGCTCACCGTCTGACCGCTAGCATTGACCAGGTCGGGGTCCCCTTCCCCAGGAGCGGTTATTTCCCCGAAGCCGAGGCCACCGTTCTCGGTATGAAACAGCACCTCTCTGCCCGTGGGGATGAAGTTTGCCGCCAGGCTAGGTAGCCCGATCCCCAGGTTGACCACATCGCCATCGGCGAACTCCTTGGCCACCCGAAGGGCCATAGTTTGCCTATCCAGCTTGGCCTTTTCCTCCATGCTAACCCCCCTTATACATCTTCTCCCTGTACTTCCGGTGGGATTCCCTGGCCTCAGCGCTGATCTCCACCTCCCCTTCCTCACTGACCTCCTTGGGTCGCGCCACCACTCTATCCACATAAAGCCCGGGGGTGACGATGACCTCGGGGTCCAGCTCACCCAGCTCCACGATCTCGTCCACCTCAGCGATGGTCACCTTGGCTGCCCCGGCCATGGTAGCATTGAAGGTCCTTGAGGTTCCGCGGTAGACCAGGTTGCCCCAGCGGTCGGCCTTGTGGGCTTTTATCAAGGCGAAATCGGCCTTAATGGGGAGCTCCAGTATATATTTTTGGCCATCAATGAGCTTTGTCTCCTTCCCCTCCTCCACTACCGTGCCCACACCCACGGGGGTGTAGAAGCCCCCCAGACCTGCCTTGGCCGCCCTGACCCGCTCCGCCAGTGTCCCCTGGGGAACCATCTCCACCTCCACCTCTCCCGCCCTTAGCTTCCTCTCGAAGGTGTTTTCGATCAAGGCGCTCACCGGGGCGGAAACGATGGCCTTCTTTATCAGACCGTTCCGTACCAGCACATCCATATCCTCGGCGATTTTAAAGCCCATGAGCTTCCAGACATCCGGGCCGAAACCGGTGGTATTGGAAACTGTGGTGATATTCTTCACACCCTTCCGGGCCACCGCTTCCAGCAGAAGGCTGGGACAGCTGGCTACCGTGCCGAAGCCACCAACCATTATCACCGCCCCGTCTTGGATATCAGCCACCGCTTCATCGAAGCTGTCGACTATCTTGTTTATTGGCATCTCATCCCACTCCCGATATTTTAAGTGGTCGCCTGCCGCATGGTAAGGTACCGGCGTACCAAGCGAGCCCCTTTCATGCCCGATTCCGCCGATTGATGGGTGCCCATACCCACACCGCCGGCATCGGCACCCACGATGAAAAGGCCAGCGATGGGTGTCTTCTGGGAGGGCTTGTGTTTGCCGCACTGGCCTACTATCTGTCCCAGGCCAACACACTCACCCCCCTGCCCCGGCAGCACGCTGTCCCGTGTAGCAGCTGATATCTCTGCCGGCCCCGTGGCCTCCCTCTGGTAACATGCGTCCATGAACCCAGGGAAGATCTTGTCCACCATCTCGTCTACCTTGTCATTCAGCATCTTTATCTCGGGGGCCTTGGGGTCGGGGGAGCAGATGGTGCCGGCGATGACACACTGCTTGTCCGCAGGAGCCATGCTGGGGTCGTAGTTGGACGGGACGGTGAAGAAAGTCAGTACCTCCTCGGGTACATGTCCCGCCCTGATCTTGAGGAAACGCTCCAGTGTCAACCATGTATCGTCGGAATAGATCAGGGCCATCTGCTCGTTTACCACCTTCTTGTTGAGGAAGTATCTGATTGCGGTGAAGCACCAGCCGGGCACCAGGTCCCTGATATAGTTCACATAGCTCTTGTCGAACTCCTTCTCCCCCACCAGCTTGAGGATGGTGGGCTGGAGGCCGACGTCGCTCACTACGATAGGGGCATCGAATCTGCCCTTCTCGGTAGCTATCCCGGTAACGCGCCCGTTGGAGACCTTTATCTTCTCCACCCTGGTTCCCATCCGCATCTCGCTGCCATTGGCTTTGATGTAGTCGGCAATGCCGCCGAGCATACGCCCGAAGCCACCGCAATAGTAGCCGCCGCCCCCGCTGGTGGCGATATGCTGCATGATCGCGCCATGCTCCGAGGCGGCAACCAGGTCGATGGGCTCCGCCAGGGAGGCGTTGGCGTGCATGCAAAAGAAGCTGTACACCCCCCAGGGCGTTTTGCGCTGTTTCAGCCATTCATCGAAGGTTATGTCATCCATGGCGTCACGCTGCTCGGGGGTGAGGAAGGCAAGCTCAGCCAGTATCGGAATGGCCTCTTCGCGTTCTTTGTCATTCAGTCCCCACAGGTCGAACAGGGGGGTAGGGTCAACATACGTCTGCTGAATAACCGCGGTCTTGTATTTATCCGCTGACTTGTGCCGGTACGATAGTGAGATCTGTTCGCCGGGGAGAGCGCCCAGCTTATCCTCCATGCCAAGCTCGGCGTATAGTTGATGGAATGCCGATCCGGTCATCGGCACCTGGAGCTTGGGCTCCAGGTCATACTTGAAGCCGTTGCGCTCCACGGTTATCGCCTTGCCGCCGGGGAGCTTGTTCTTGTCCACGATCAGTGCCTTGAGGCCCCACTTGCACAGGAGAGCGGTACAGGCAAGGCCTCCCGGTCCTGCTCCCACCACGATCACATCATATTTTGGGTTCGCCATTTCACCCTCCTGCAAATTTCTCGAGACCTGCGCTATTTCGGATTCGCCTTGCCCGCATCCTCCAACATTTTCAGAATCATTAGCCATTGCTGATATAGGGACTCAGGCTCTTCTTTCCCCGGCTCCTCCCACGGCTTGCCCAGGTTCAGATCCTTGGCGATAATCTTATAGCAGTTGTAGGACTCGGTTGCCCCCGAATTTGCCCCCAGATGCCACGCGGCCCCGGTGGCATAAAGGTTCTTTATCGGGGTCCTGTGGTTTGCCAGCTCCGGGCAAGGCCTCTTATCTTCAACTTGATGTGAGACACGGTCGAGGAGTGCTATGGTCCCATCGGGCGCCAGGTTCTTCATCCGCAGGTTATCGTAGGGGGTGTTATAGTCGCAGCCAATGATGTTATCCCAGGTCATATTGGGGGCATGCTTCTGCCAGATACTTATCAGGTCTTCAGCGTACTTCTTCTTTATTTCCAGCCATTCCCTCTCGGTATAGGCACTGGCCGGTGGCGCAAGTTGCTCGGTATTGGCAGTATGCTTCCCTGGGGGGGCATAGGAGGGGTCAGCCACGCTGTGGCACCAAACAACCGGGCAATAGTCCTCCGCCGGCGGGAACATGCCCAGCCTTGAATAGTGAGTCTCCCTGACGATATGAATAGGATCGGGATCCTCGGCCAGCCCGAGCCAATAACAGTCATTTATGTCGGGGTTAAAGGCAGCAGCCTCATACTTGGGTGCCTCGTGGAGGGCAAAGGTGTACCACATCAGGCAGCCGAAGGAGGTCTCCAGCAGCTCGATGCGGCGCGCCAGCTTCTCGGTAACATACTCTCTGCCGATCAAGTCGAAGATAAGCTGGCGCGGGCTCAACGTGCTCACCACCAGCTTTCGCGCCTTGATCTCACTGCCATCGGTGAGGCGGATGCCTTTGGCTTCGCCATTTTCGATGATGACTTTCTCTACCTCAGTGTGGGTAAAGAACTTACAGCCGTCGCGGACGAGGATCTTGTGGGCCGCATGAGCTACCTGGTGTGTTCCTCCGGGGCAGAAAGCTATGGACGGGCTCATCGCGGCAAGACCGAACGTCCATTGGCCCCCCCCTGGTTGCGTAGGGTCTATTGTCCCGGAGAGCACAAACCTCAAGTTAATGTACTGCACCTCCTTACTTTCCCATATTTCCTGCACATTCCGCGTGTGGGTAGACATGAGTACTAGCGCGTCGGGGTCAATACCAGCGCCACATTCCACAAGTTCTGGGTATACGGCTATTTGCCTCTCAAGCACCTTGGGGTCGACTTTGTCCTCCGCTGGCCGGTAGAGGAAATCCATCTGCACATGCTGCATTGCCCGCCCGAGCCACATTTTCCTCATTTTGAGCCACTTCTCGGCATCCCTTTCGGAGAACCGGGCAATCTCCTTCGCTGTACGCTCCTGGTTCATGTCATATTTCTCGCTATAGACGGCAATACAGGTCTGATTATTTCTGAAGACGGCACCGTCGGAGCAGGTGTGCTGATCGATCTGGCCACCGTACTCCCAGAACTCGGGCCAGTCCCGCCACAGGGGCAGGTAGTAAAAGGGCAGTTGTATTGAGGCGTGGGTATTGCCGCGAAAACCCGGCGCGGCAATCTCCTCGGTGGCCAGGCAGCCACCAATCTCATGCCGCCGCTCAAAGATGCCGACACTCATGTCAGCATACTTGATCAGGTACATGGCAAGGAATAGGGCCTTATTCCCTCCGCCAACTATTACCGCATCAAAGGTCTCGTCAGCCATCATAACCTCCTTTATTTAAGTGTCAATCATTGGGAAAGCTTGCCTCAAAATCGGATTACGCTACGGATTACCTTCCCTTTTTCCATAGCCTCAAAGGCTTCGTTAATCTCTTTCAATTTGTAGCTCCGAGTGATGAGCTTATCAATGGGAAGCTTTCCTGCCATGAATAAATCAACATATCTTGGTATCTCAATCGGCGCTATTATGTCGCCCTGGACAGCTCCGGTCAAGGTCTTGCCCAGGAGGAATTCAAAGGGAGCGATATTGAGCATGCTAACGAGAGGAGCCATTCCGACTAGGATGCACTTTCCTCCGAAGTGAATCGAGCCAAAGGCCTGCATTATAACATCCACATTCCCAATACACTCAATAGCATAATCTGCCCCACTGCCGGTTAGCTCCATAACCTTCGCCTTAGGGTCCTCTTGGGATGCGTTGATTACATAATCAGCCCCAAGCTCTTTGGCCATCTCCAGTTTGCTGTCCAACGTGTCAACGGCGATGAGCGTGCCCGCGCCAGCCAACTTGGCTCCCATAACGGCGCTCAACCCCACGCCGCCACAGCCATAGATGACTATGCTTTCGCCAGCCTTTATGCCTGTCGTATTGATCGCAGTGCCTATGCCAGTGCTGGTGCCACAGCCCAAGAGGCATACCACTTCCAAGGGGGCATCCTCCCGGACCTTCACTGCTGAACGTTCATGCACTACAGCGTACTCGGCAAAGGAGGCCAAGCCAAAAAGGTGGTGCAGTGCTTGATCGCCTTTATGTAAACGCATTCCTCCCCCGGGCAGGGTCGCCATCATCTGAATAGGCAGGTTCTCTACGCACCTGGTGGGCCGACCCTCAACACAGTAACGGCAT
>CAZOVW010000035.1:0-11153 GCA_964583545.1 uncultured Dehalococcoidales bacterium
TCACCAACGTGATGCGAATGGTCTTGGATTAGTGTTAGTAGCACTTGGGCTTTGCCATAGGTATTGGATACCCTGATCCCCTTCGAGTTTCCGACCTTGGCCTCAACAATTCGCTATTTTGTGCACGACAGCTTTTTGCTGTCTGGGGCTGGTCACAAGACTAATAGAGGCCGGGCATTCCAAAAAGGTTAGACCTGGGGGAGTTGCCAGAACTTGCCCTCGGTCTTTATCGCCGGGGCGAGCACCATCTCGACGCGCTGCATTTCTTTGATGGAGCGTGCGCCGCACATGCCCATCCCGGTGCGCAGCGCTCCGATAAGGTTCTGCGTCCCGCCGGTGACCGAGGCTGGCCCGAAGAGGATCTGCTCCAGGCTGCCAATGGTGTCCACCTTGATCCTTGTCCCCCGGGGCAATGCCGGGTGGGGATTAGCCATGCCCCAGTGGCTGCCTCGCCCCGGGGCCTCCTCGGACTGAGCGAAAACTGAGCCCAGCATTACCGCGTCGGCGCCGGAGGCGAAGGCCTTGCAAAGGTCGCTACCGGTGCGGATACCGCCATCAGTAATCACGGCAACATACCTCCCTGTCTCCTGGAGATATTGATCCCGGGCGGCGGCGCAATCCATGGTCGCCGTTACCTGGGGGACGCCGACTCCTAGAACCTCCCTGGTGGTGCATGCGGCCCCAGGTCCCACGCCGACGAGGATGGCCGATATGCCCTCTCTCATCAGTGATAAAGCAGCGCTATAGCTGACACAGTTGCCCACAATAATCGGGGCGGGCATTACCCGACAAAGCTCGGAGAAGATGAGCCCGTGATAGCTTTTCGAGATGTGGCGGGCGGTGGTCACGGTGGACTGCACCACAAAGATATCCACCTCTGCCTCCGCAGCGATAGGGGCAAATCGCTTTGTGGTCTGGGGCGTCACTGAGGCGGCACAAATCGCTCCGGCGCGCTTAATCTCCTTTATTCGCTCTCCAACGAGGTTTTCCTTGATCGGCGCGGAGTAGACCTTTTGGAGGAAGGGGGTGACCTCATTATCGGGAACGCTCGCGATCTCCGCTAACACCGCATCGGCATCCTCATAGCGGGTCTGCACCCCTTCCAGATTGAGCACCGCTAGCCCCCCCAACCTGCTTAGCAAAACAGCAAACCGGGGGTCCACCACAGCATCCATCGCGGAGGCGAGGATGGGGATGGGGAAGGTAAAGTTTCCCAGGGCGAAATCGATGTTTACCTGTTCGGGGTTGATGGTAGTATCTCCGGGAACAAGTGCTACTTCGTCAAAACTGTAGCACCGCCTCATCTCTTTGAACTGTGGGGCAAGCATGATCTATCCCTCCTCGTCCCTGGCCGCGAATTGTAAAAAAGACTATATCAGAGGAGGAGGCCCAAAGTCAACGCTAGATGGACGAGGCGAGGGTCGATAAGATATAATGGTTCGTCTTGGAATAGCGATGCCTATCCTTTATATCGTCGCCACCCCGATAGGAAATCTGGAGGACATTTCCTTTCGGGCCCTGCGCATCCTTAGTGGGGTGGCGCTCATCGCCGCAGAGGATACCCGTAAGACGAGGCGTCTCCTTTCTACATATGGCATCAAAACCCCCTTAACTAGCTACCACGAGCACAATAAAGATGCCAAGCTTTCCTACCTGCTGAGCCGCCTTGAGCGGGAGGATGTGGCCCTGGTTTCCGAAGCTGGGATGCCCGGGATCAGCGACCCGGGCTATGAACTGGTGGTGGCGGCAATAGAGCGGGGCATCTCTATTGTCCCGATCCCCGGGCCCTCTGTTTTAGTCACCGCCCTTGCCGTCTCCGGGCTGGCCACCAACGAGTTTATCTATGTCGGTTTCCTTCCCCGTAAGAAGGGTCAGCGGAGAAGGCTTCTGGAGCAGATTGCTGAGGAGGAGAGGACGACGATCGCTTTCGAGGCGCCGCACCGTCTCGTCGCCACATTGGAGGACATTTTGGGTGTCCTGGGGGATCGCAGGATCGCCGTATGCCGTGAGCTGACGAAGATTCATGAGGAGGTTTTTCGGGGGGCGGTGAGCGCCGCCATTGCCCATTTCCGGGAGCCGATCGGGGAATTCACACTGGTTATTGAAGGGAAGCCGAAAGGGGAAAGGGCGCTCACCGCCCCCCTGGAAGGGGAACTTCGCCGCTTATCCGAAAAGGGCCTTTCCGCTAAGGAGGCCGTCTCCCGGGTCGCCAAGGCGACAGGCGTCCCTAAAAAGGAACTCTACAAGGCCTGGCTGAGGCTTGGCTAGCTTTTGTATTTTCACCTAGATTTTGATAGAATAAACCAGCGTTGCGGAAGGATGGTGATGACGGAGCGGATATTTATCGGGGTCGCCTGGCCCTATGCCAATGGCCCGCTTCACTTGGGTCATATCGCCGGTGCATATCTGCCCCCGGATATCTTCGCCCGCTACCATCGCCTTAAGGGCAACGATGTGCTCATGGTCTCGGGCTCAGACCAGCATGGCACCCCGATCACACTGCGCGCGGAGCAGGAGGGAAAGCCACCCAAGGAGATCGCTGACCGCTATCACGAGGACTTCCTCGACTCGTGGCAGAAATTTGGTATCTCCTTTGACCTCTTTACCAGCACTGATACCCCAAACCATCATAAACTGGCCCAGGACTTCTTCCTCACCCTTAAGGATAAGGGCTATATCTATCAGGATACCACGGCGCTCCTTTACTGCCCAACTTGCCATCGGTTCCTTCCCGATCGCTATGTAGAGGGGACATGCCCCTACTGCCGCTTCGAAGGGGTAAGGGGAGACCAGTGCGATAACTGCGGCAAGCCCTTAAATCCGGTGGAGCTTATCGATCCCTATTGTCGGTCATGCTCCTCCCTTCCCGAGGTCAGGGAATCGGAGCACTTCTTCCTGCGTCTGAGCGCCTTCAGCGACGAGCTTCTGGAATGGGTCAGGGGGCAGTCCCACTGGAAGCATAATGTGCGCAATTTTACCATTAACCTTTTGACCGAGGGGCTGAAGGATCGGGCGATCACCAGGGATATCGAGTGGGGCATCCCGGTGCCTGTTGATGGCTTCGATGATAAGCGAATCTATGTATGGTTTGAGGCGGTGATCGGCTATCTCTCGGCGAGCATGGAGTGGGCGGAGCGCTCGGGCGATAAGGAGAGGTGGCGTCAGTTCTGGCAGGGGGATGCCAAGTCCTATTACTTCGTGGGCAAGGACAATATTCCCTTTCATACCATTATCTGGCCGGCGATGCTCATGGGCTATGGGGGGCTCAACCTGCCTTACGATGTGCCCGCTAATGAGTTCCTGACCCTCGATGGGAGGGCGCTCTCCACCAGTCGCAACTGGGCGGTCTGGCTCCCTGATTATCTGGAGCGCTATGATCCCGATCCCTTGCGCTACTTTCTGTCGGTGAATATGCCCGAGGATGGGGATAGCGATTTTTCATGGCGGGAGTTTGTGCGCCGCAACAACGATGAGCTGGTGGCTACCTATGGAAACCTGGTTCATCGGGTGCTTACCATCACCTATCGCAACTTCGGTGGCCGAGTTCCCGCACCTGGTGAATTCGATGAGCGAAGCAGCGTGCTTCTTAAGAAAGCGGAGGATGCCCTTGACACTGTCACCAGGCTGCTTTACCAATGTCGCTTCAGGGAGGCGATTAGAACGGCGATGAGCCTGGCGCAGGAGGCGAATCGCTACCTCGATGAGAAGGCCCCGTGGAAAAGGCTTGAGGGGGAGCGTGAGGGGGCGGCAACCAGTTTATATGTGGCCCTCTCGGTGCTCTCATGTCTCAAGACGTTATTCAGCCCCTTCCTGCCCTTTAGCTCACAGAAATTGCATCACTTTCTCGGCTTTGAAGGTAGGGTGGAGGATGGTGGCTGGTCGATAGCTAGGTTACCACCCGGTCAGCAGCTAGCCCCTCCCGAACCCCTTTTCACCAAGCTGGATGAGGGAATAGTGGCCGAGGAGGATGCCAGGCTGGAGCGTGCCCGTTGTTAGTTGATATTCACGCCCTTTAATTGAAAGGAGTGCTTTGTCCATCGCTTCTATCTACGAACCGGTCCAGGAAGGCCTGAGGATGGTGGAGGAGAAGCTGAAAACCTTTCGTCAGGTGGATCTCCCCTGGATGGCGGAGCCATTAAGCTATGTTTTAGGGAGCGGCGGCAAGCGGATCCGGCCCGTGCTTACCCTGCTTGCAGGCAGGTTTTATCGCTACGACCTGGAGAGCTTGGTTCCTATGGCCACGGCGGTCGAGCTTTTCCACAACGCCACCCTGGTTCACGACGATGCAGTGGACAAATCTTTCGTGCGGCGGGGCAAGACTACAGTGAATAGCCTTTGGGGAGAGGGTGTCGCCGTGCTTTTGGGAGACTACCTTTTTTCCGCCTCCGCTGACCTGGTTTGCAGCATCGGCAACCTCAGGGTGATGCGCCTTTTTGCTCAAACCCTAATGAAGATATCCAGCGGTCAGTTGAGGGAGACTTTTAGCGCTTATAGCTGGCGGCAAAATCGCGAGGGCTATTATGAGCAGATCGATAGCAAGACTGCTTCTCTCTTCTCCGCAGCCGCCGGTGCCGGGGCGGTGTTGAGCGAGGCCCCGGATGAGGCGGTAGAGGCGCTCAAAAACTACGGGCATGATCTGGGCATGGCCTTCCAGATTGTCGATGACATCCTGGACTTCATTGGCGATGAGGAGGAGATGGGAAAGCCTGTGGGCAGCGACCTCTTACAGGGCACCGTGACATTGCCGACAATCCTTCTTATGGAGAACCACCCCGAGGATAACCTCCTAAAGGGGCTATCTGAGAAACGGGGGGATCAAGCGGAGGTGGCTCGGGTTATTGAGATGGTCCGCAACTCGCCCATTGTTGAGGAGTGCTACCAGATCGCCGCTGGCTTCTCCACTCAGGCCTGCCGCGCCCTGGAGGGGCTGCCGGAGAACGCCAGCCGCCGGTCGCTCCTCGATCTGGCGGACTACGTCCTCGAGCGCCGCAAATAAACTACCCCTCTCTCCTCAGCCGATCCAGCCACGCAACCGACTTCACCTCCCGCTCCAGGGTGTACCTGATGTAGTGGCGCATGAGGCTCTCCAGCTCCCGCGATAGCTCCTCACTTATCCTCACCCGGCTGGCTCTTGGGTAGTCGCTTTGTTGCAAGAAGCGCATCACCTTGAGGGCATTGAGGGAGATGGGTTGGGATAGTGGCTCCTTTTCCCGGCACGCGGGGCAAAGCATGCCGCCACCGCTGGTGCTGAAGAAGTTGGTGGTCGGCTCCAGGGGCGATTTGCAGCCCAGGCACTGGTGAAGCTCAGGCTTGTAGCCGAGGTGGGTGAGGAGGTTAAGCTCGAAGTAGCGCAGGGTCAGCTCCCCGTCCTTGGTCTCGCAGAGCCGGTGAAGGGTATCAAGGAGGAGCTTATAGACGGGGTAGTTCTCCACATGTTCTGCGGTAAGCTGCTCCACCAGCTCGGCGGCATAGAGGGCGAGGCTGGCGCGCCACAGGTTGTCCCTTAAGGGGAGGAAGCTTGAGATAGTCTCCGATTGGGTGATGATGTCCAGGTTCTGCCCCCGCGCCAGCATCAGGGAGCAATGGGTGAGCAGCTCCAAGTGACCGCCCATCTTGCTCCTGGGGCGGCGCACCCCCTTGGCGATGGCGCTCAGTTTGCCCAGGTTGGGGGTATAGAGGGTGAGGATCTTATCCGCCTCCCCCAGATTTATTCGCTTGAGCACGATGGCTTCGGTTTTATATACCTTTGGCGCAGTCATTTTTCGCGCTGGGGCAATCCTGGCATTACAGCGTTTCGCGTGTTTGCGAAGCGCCTAAGGAATTAATAGTTCTTTACCGGCATGGAACCCGTTCCCCAGTTTTTTCCCAAGCTCCCAATATTCACGTACTGTAGCACAATATACCAGAGGATTAACCTTAGAGATATCTATTTTCATATTTGACTTGTTTATTTTATCTTCATCGATATGTGTTTCAACAATCTCCCCGAAGAACGCCAGCCATTGTCCTACTTCAACTTCCTTTATTACTTTGCACTCCATGTTAAATGGACATTCTTTGATTATGGGGGTATCTATTTTAGTACTCTTTAAAGGTGTGAAATTTGTGTCCTTAAACTTATTCCTTTTTCTTCCTGAAACGATTCCACAATAATCGGTTTCTTTAAAAAGTTCCGCTGGAGGTATATTGACAGTAAATTCATTTGAATCTCTGATTAACGCTAATGAATAACGGCTTTTCTTCAATGAAATAGCGATAACCGGAGGATCTGAACTCATAATTCCAATCCAGGCTACAGTTATAATGTTAGGTTTCTCCCATGTGCCGCTTACAATGAGTGCAGCAGGAACGGGGAAAAAGATATCAGAAGGACCAAGTTGAATCTTCATACATTTTTCTCCTTCTTATCCTAGAAATCCTGGCATTACCGCGTTCCGCGCGCTTGCGAGGTGCGAGCGCTTGAGGGAGTAGGATGAGCTACAAACAGCGTGCTAGATGAAGTTGCGCCTAATTCTTCTCTTCTTAGGTTCACTGTCTTCAACAGGTAGAATTGTCTCCAAATCACCTTCGATATCTATTCCGTACTTCACACATAATTGAGCTATGTGGATGCCGAATGTTGCTCTCATCTCCCCAAGAGCTATAAAATCGAAGTCGTTGAAGAATGGGTGGTAATGTTTCCCTGGTTGCGCAGTACTGTCCATGAATTTCCGGCAAGCCGCCCTCATCGCTCTCAAGTGAGGCGAGATTTCTGGGTTATCGCCTATTATCTTGAGAGTATCGGTAAGCTCCTTACGGATTTCTAGAACTGATTGTGTAACCCAAGGGGGAAATTCTCTATCATAAGGGTTGTACAGTGCTCTCCTATCCTCAAGGAATGTTATCAGTTTTCTAACAATTTCGCGGTCAGTTTCAGGTGGCGTCCACGAAATTCCAAAAACAGGAGTTGATATCCCTGTGAGACTTTTTGCTATCTTCTTGAAAGGTACCTTCATCCTTACTACTCCTCTCCCCTCAAATCTCCTGGCGGTTCTGCAGCGCGCGGGTGAGGGTGACCTCGTCGGCGTATTCCAGGTCGGCGCCGAAGGGAAGCCCGCGGGCAAGGCGTGTTACCCTAATCCCCAGGGGGCTGATGAGCCGATGGAGATACATGGCGGTAGCTTCCCCCTCAAGGTTGGGGTTGGTGGCCAGGATAACCTCCGTTACTTCGCCGTCCTGGAGCCTTGAGAGCAACTCTTTCATCTTCAGGTCATCGGGGCCGATGCCGTCGGCAGGGGAGATGACCCCGTGGAGCACATGATAAAGCCCCTTATACTCCCTGGTGCGCTCCAGGGGGAGGATGTCCAGCGGTTCCGCTACGACACATATCTTGGTGCAGTCGCGCCCCTCCCCGCGGCAGATGATGCAGGGGTCGGAGTCGGTGATGTTCTGGCAGGCTGAACAGAGGACGATCTTGTCCTTTACGGCGAGGATAGCCTCGGCGAGGGTGCGAGCCTCCTCGGGGGGCATTCGAACCAAGAAGTAGGTCAGTCGCTGGGCAGTCTTGGGGCCGATGCCCGGCAGCTTGTGGAACTCCTCGATGAGGCGAGATACAGGCTGGGCGGTGGGCACAAAATCGCTGTTCAAATCAGTCCTCCCGCTAAGTCAGACCGGGGAGCTTGAGCCCGCTGGTCAGGTCACCGAGGCGGCTTGCGGCAAGCTCCTGCGATTTCCTTATCGCCTCGTTCACCGCGGTGAGCACCAGGTCCTCCAGCATTTCTGTATCACCCGCTGCCTCGGGCGAGATCTTCACCGACTGAACCTGTTGCCCCCCGGTGACCACTACCGTTACGGCGCCGCCACCTGAGCTGGCTTCTACCGTGGCCTTTTCCAGCTCCTGCTGGGCCTTTTCCAGTTTTTCCTGGAGCTGCCACGCCTGCTTTAATATCTTGATCTTGTTCATTCCTCCTCCTCGATGATCTTCGCTCCCATCTGAAGCGCCGCCTCAACCAGGTGTCCCTGTGTTCTTGCCTTTCGCTCGGTGAGCACGCAGCGAATCTTATAGGGATGCCCAAAGACCTCGCTCACCTTCGTTTCCACCATGTGGCGGTACTTGGGGTCTTCGATCTTCTCCTTGTGGAACTCGTAATAGAAACCCAGAACCAGTGTATCGCCCTCCAGGTCCACCGGCTCGCAGGCGCTTCTTAAGAGGGCATCCAGGTTTCCCTTTGAGCCCATGCCCTTGGTGGCACTGACCACTTCCTTCCAGCGACTGCGGAAGGTTTCAAGCTCTGCGGGCGCTGCTGGCTTCGCCTCGGTTGGTGCCAGAGCGACAGCGGGTTCTTCCTTCGTTTTCTTGGACTTTGTGGGTGTCGCTCGCTTCTCCTCGGTTTCTTCGAACTTTTCAAGCGTCGCTAATTTCTCATCGGGCAGAGCGCACTCCACCAGGGCCAGTTCCAGGGGCAGGGGCGAAAAACCATCGAACTCCAGTTCCACTCCGCGAAATAGCCTCACTGCTTTGGAGAGCTGTGCCGTGGAGGCCCTCTTGGCCAGGCTCCTCATCTTGGAGAGTACCTCCGGAGGCAGGTCGATGGCCTCTCCGGCGCCCGCCTTTATGAGAAGCAGCCCTCTGAGATACTCCACCAGCTCCCGGTTGAATTGCCTCAGGTCGAGGCCGTCATGGGTAACGCTATTTATCGTTTGAAGCCCTGCGGCGATATCATTATCGACGATGTGCTTTGCCAGCTCTTGAGCGCGCACGTCCCCGGTGATCCCCAGCATCGCTTGAACCTGATGGAGCTCGATCTGGGGGCCATAGTAGGCCACCAATTGCTCCAGCAGGTTTTCGGCGTCTCGCATCGAGCCTGTGGCGCTCCTGGCGATGAGCTTTAGCGATGGATCCTTGATGTGAATGCCCTCCTTCGCGCAGATGCCAGCGAGCCTTGAGACCATCGCAGCCTGGGGGATGCGCCGGAAATCGAAGCGCTGGCACCGGGAGAGGATGGTTAGCGGCACCTTGTGTGGCTCGGTGGTCGCCAGTACGAACAGGATGTGAGGCGGTGGCTCCTCCAGGGTCTTGAGGAGGGCATTGGCAGCGGGCTCGGTGAGCATGTGAACCTCGTCGATGATATAGACCTTATACTTCGCCATATTAGGGGCGAACCTAACCCGCTCCCTGAGTTCGCGAATCTCATCGATGCCCCGGTTTGAGGCCGCATCGATCTCCATCACATCCATGGCATGCCCCTCAGTGATCGCCTGGCATAGGGTGCAGGCGTTACAGGGCTCGCCGTTGCCGCTCTCAAGGCAATTCACCGCCTTGGCCAGGATGCGCCCGGTGCTGGTCTTTCCCGTCCCGCGAGGGCCGCAGAAGAGGTAGGCATGAGCCACCCGCCCCGTTTTAAGGGCGTTTAAGAGGGTTTGGGTCACATGCTCCTGCCCTACCACCTCGGCCAGGCTCTGGGGGCGCCACTTGCGATAGAATACCTGCATCGCTCTCGACCTTACAATCCACGGTATACCGGATACTTCTCGCCGCCCTCTTTGGCGGTGGCGATAAGGTCGTCCACTGCCTGGAGCATCCGCTCCTTGTCCACGGAAGGCTTGCCGTCTATCCTCCACATATAACTGTTGACGACATGGTCGCTTACCACGAAATCGGATGATACCGTCAGCTCCTCTATCAGCAGGCGCACCTCCTTGAGGAGCCCTTCGATGGTTTGTCGGCTGAACTCGCCCCGCTCATACCTTTCGGCGAGGGGGGTGCCGGGAACCACGAACAGGGTGCGCAGGCGGATGAAGTGAGGGTTTATGGCATTCAGGACACGGGCGGTGCTGTGGACATGCTGCTCCCACATCTCCTGCCCACCGAGGCCGGGCATGATGTACTCGGACAGCTCGAACCCGGCCTTGAGGGCCTTCTGGCCGCCAAGTATCATCTCATCTGGGGTGGCGCCCTTCTGGATTATTTTAAGCAGCTCCTCATCGCCGGTCTCAAGCCCCAAGTGGAGCCGGTTAAGCCCGGCCTCCCGCAGCAGCTTGAGGTCCTCCATGCTTTTCTTCACCACGGTTTTTGCGCGGCCGTAACTGGTAACCCTTTCCAGGGTGGGGAAGGTTTCGTAGAGGAACCTGATGATCTCGGCGAGGTCCTCCGCCTTCATGATGATGCTATTGGAGTCCGCGATAAAGGCGTTTTTCACCACCCCATTATTGAGCCAGTATACCCCGTTGGCCCTGGCCACCATATCCACCTGGCTGCCATATCCGTTCTTCCAAGCCCATTCCTTTATCTCATCGGTAACCATCTTCATTGCTCGGATATCTTCCTTCACCTCGGCTACCGGTCTCAGTTCCAGCTTGGTGCCCTTATACATGCTGCAAAATTCGCACCTGTTCCAGGAGCAATTTCTGGTCGCCCTGATGAGGAGGCTATGGGCTTCAGAGGGCGGTCTGAATGGGGGCAACTCATAATAGACGTTCATCGGTGAGTTCTCCTAACACTCTTTGCTCCTCAGCCCTCATCCTCGCTTCAGCCACCTTGTCCTCATCTTTGTGGCCCAGGAGATGAAGCACGCCATGGATCACTAGGAGCGCCAGCTCCTGCTCCAGTGGGTGTTTATGCTCCTGCGCCTGAATTGCCGCCTGGGGGTAGGAGAGGAGCACCTCGCCGAGGTGAGACACGCCGTCAGGTGGGGTGATAAAGGGGGTTGTCTCCGAATCTTCGAGGAGGGCGAAGGAGAGCACATCGGTGGTCTCATCCTTTCCTCGGTAGCTTCGATTGAGCTGGCGAATCGTCTCCGCGTCTGTGATCACCAGGCCCAGCTCCACAGGAGAATTCATCCCTTCTAGGATGAGGGTCTTTTCCACCACTTGCCTGAGCCACTCCTCATCGAGGCATCCCTGAAAGGGCTCGTCAATCTTTACATAAAGCTCACACCCTGGCATAAAAATACCACCACCCCTCTCGGCATCATAGCACAGCGGGGGTAATTCTTCAATATTTGAGATTGTTTATTAACCTCACCCCCTTTATCCCCCTCTCCTTAAAAGGAGAGGGGGAAGAGATTTTAGAGAGGGGCGAAGCCCCTCTCTTACCCACATTCCCCCTTCCCTTATCAAGGGAAGGGGGCAGGGGGATAGGTTGCTAATCAAGCTCAGAGCTGGAATGAGCGCAG
>CAZOVW010000036.1:0-10871 GCA_964583545.1 uncultured Dehalococcoidales bacterium
GATTAGCCGCCCTGACCATCTCCAAATCCAGCCCCCGCCCGTAGCCCTGATAGGCAGTGGTAGACTCACCATAGCGGTCGCTGATAACAAACTTCCCCTTATCTAAGCTGGGTTTAATTACCCCGATTACGAGCTGGGCGCGGGAGGCATTAAAGAGCAAAAGCTCGGTGGCTGGCTCGCTCGCTCCCTTCCACTTTAACCAGCGCCTGATCTCTTTTCCCAGAGGTGTGCCCCCAGGCTCGTGGGTGAGAAGGGAAGGGATGCCCATATTTGAAAGGCGCCGATGAAGCGCCTTCGCCTGGGTACTCTTACCTGAACCCTCCCCGCCTTCAAAGGTGATGAATAAAGACAAATGCTACCTCACCTCTTTCACCTCATCGCCAGCGTGAAAGATCCTTACCCTTCTCCTCGGCTCGCGGCCGGTGCTCTGAGATTGCAGGTTGTAGCGCTCGGCAAGCTGGTGCTGGAGCATCCGCAGGTAGGAATTCTGAGGGCTGAGCTCCACAGCACCCTTACCCTCCATAACCTGCGCGATGGCTTCCTCCGCTTCCTTTATAGCAAAGCTGAAAGGATCGGCGGGGGCTTCCAGATCGAAGATATTGACCAGAGAGCGTTCCATCTGCGAGGCCTTGTTGTTTTTGAGAACATAGATGGGGATGCCTACAGCCTCAGCATCGCGAATAGGCTGGGGCTTGCGGCGGTAGTGGCTCTTGGAGGTCATCAAAAGATCGGCATCCCTCACATCGCTGGCGAGCTTTGCTGGCAGCTCCAAGCGCTTCATCGATTGCTCTAGCCGGCTGCGGTTGATGCCAAAGGGGTAAATCCTGGTCGTGGTGCCAGCACGCGCTTTTCTCGCCGTGGGCTTCTCCAGGGGTGCCATTTGCTCACGTCTCACCTCAGCGGTCTCGTCCATCCAGCGCACCTCCGGAGGGATAGGACGCGCGCGAAGCATGGCATCGACTACCCCAGCGACATCGGAGTGAACGGCCACATGATACCAGTCCTGAATCTCGACCACGATATCGAAGGTAGGAGGCGCCTTTCGCTCCAGAATGGACTTCTGAGTGCCCCGTCTCTTTGCCTCCTCGTCGCCCAGGGTCACCGTCTGGATGCCACCGATGAGGTCGGACAGGGTGGGGTTCATGATCAGGTTATCCAGGGTGTTCCCATGAGCGGTAGCAATAAGCTGCACCCCCCGCTCGGCGATGGTGCGCGCTGCCTGAGCCTCAAGCTCAGTGCCAATCTCATCGATGACGATCACCTCGGGCATGTGGTTCTCCACCGCCTCGATCATCACGGCATGCTGGAGCTTGGGGGTGGTCACCTGCATCCTCCGGGCGTGCCCGATGGCAGGATGGGGGATGTCGCCGTCGCCGGCGATCTCGTTGGAGGTATCGACAATCACCACGCGCTTCTTCAGGTCATCGGCAAGCACACGCGCCACCTCACGGAGCATGGTGGTCTTGCCTACCCCGGGCCGACCCAGCAGCAGGATGCTCTTCCCCGACTCAACCAGGTCCGCAATGAGCCCGATGGTGCCATATACTGCCCTACCAACGCGGCAGGTGAGCCCCACAATGCCCCCCTCACGATTTCTGATCGCAGAGATGCGGTGCAGGGTGCGCTCGATGCCCGCCCGGTTGTCACCGCCAAATGGAGCGATGCGAGAGACAATATATTCGATATCCTCCTCGGCAACCTCCTTGTCACTGAGCACTATCTCATGGTCAGGGTAGCGAGCCTCGGGAGGGCGCCCCAGGTCCATAACCACCTCCAGGAGCGCGCTGCGATCCTCTCGCTCCCGGAGCGGCTGGGCGATGTGGGGAGGCAACCGCTCCAGCAAGGCATCGAGATCGTCAGTAATTCTCTTAAACATTTATTATGCTTGCATCGGTATAAAATGTGGTTCCTTAACCCTGATAGCGATCTCCTTCATCAGGGCGGCGTACTCTGCCACCTGCTCAAAGCCTAAACTTTCCAGAAGACCCTTTAGTTGCCCTTGAAAAGCGGAAACAACACAGAATATCGGAGACTTGCCATCGAGGCACATAAGACCATAATTCACCAGCCACTCAAGTCCATCCTCCTCCAATTGATGAAACATGATTTCAAAGCAGCCAGTCCCTCTCGTGGCATTTATTCGCAGCCAGCCTGCCACGCTATCACCTTTGTGGAGGACGAATTCCTTGCGCTGCTCCAGCCAGGAGCCCTGATCCCTACTCTCCTGCCACTCCTCCAGGGTCATCCCCTCAGCGGTGCGCACCGCGAGGGGAACCACAGCATTATATAAATCGAAGAGTCCATACTCATCACCCCGGGATCTGGGACGGAGGAGATATGGCTTTGGTGCTTCAGAAGCCCATTGTCCCCGTTCACCACCATAGCGGTAGATATAATCATTGGTATAGCACGAAAAGCCGGCACGCCTCACCCCGTCGATGAGGGGGCTGGTGGCGGAGAGACGAAGGAAAAGCTTTCTTACCCCCCGCTTAGCCGCAGCGGCGCTCACCCTGTCCAAGAGGGCAGTGCAGCGCTCCTCGTCACCGGCCTGAAGATAGTCGACCTGCCAGGCGGTGGGCGCAGCGCAACTCTTCACAGAGACGACGCTGCTGATGCGACCGCCCTCTTTTGAGACCCAGGTGTGCCGCCTTCCCTTTAAGGGGAGCCAATGCTCCAGAAAAACCTTTGGTGATAAGAGGCTTCTTTGGCCCAGACTATCTCGGGCGATCGCCTCATTGGAGAGGTCCTGCCGCGAAGAGAGAAGCAGCGATATCAGTTCGGCACGATAAATAGATCGGATCATCTTTCCCCATCACCGTTGACCATATCCAGGAAGTAGGAGTGGAGCCTGAGGTCATCGGTCAGTTCGGGGTGGAAGGCCAGGGCGAGCATATTCCCCTGCCTTGCCGCCACCCCGGTGCCATCGGGCAGGCCAGCCAGCACCACCACGCCATCACCAACCCGCTCAATAAGAGGCGCCCGAATGAACACGGCATGAAAGGAAGGCTCACCGATAACGGGTATCTCAAGGTCAGTCTCAAAACTATTAACCTGGCGGCCAAAGGCGTTTCGCCTCACATCAATATCCATAGCCCCAAGGGGCTCAAGACTGAGGGCTGAGACCCTCCTTGCCAGCAGGATCATGCCAGCGCAGGTGCCCATTATGGGAAAGCCCTCTTTAGCAAGCCCTCTCAATGGTGCCATTAAATCATATTCCATCACCAGCTTGCCTATGGTGCTGCTCTCGCCACCGGGTATGATCAGCCCATCCAAGCCATCAAGCTCCCGGGGCAAACGAACAGGGAGGGCCTCCACTTTGAGGCGATGCAGGAGAGCGATATGTTCCACAAAGTCACCCTGTAGAGCAAGCACCCCGATCCTTTTCATCCTACCACCCCCTGGGGGCTAAAAGCTCCTCCGCGGGGATTGTTTTTATGTCAAGCCCAGGCATGGCCACCCCAAGCCCCTTGGACACCTCGGCGATAATCTCGGGGTCGCGGTAATGGGTGGTGGCTTTAACAATGGCCCTGGCCCTAGCCTCCGGGTCGCTGGCCTTGAATATCCCTGAGCCTACAAACACACCCTCTGCCCCCAGTTGCATCATCAGTGCCGCATCGGCAGGGGTGGCGATTCCACCGGCGGCAAAGTTCACCACCGGCAACCTGCTCGTCTTTTGTACCTCGATCACCAGCTCCAAGGGGGCACCCAGCGCTTTGGCCTCAGCTGACAGCTCATCGGTGGTCATGCTCCCGAGCTTGCGGATTTCGTCCATAACCGCCCTCACATGCCTCACTGCCTCCACGATATTCCCCGTGCCTGCCTCTCCCTTAGTCCTGATCATCGCCGCCCCCTCAGCGATCCGCCGCAACGCCTCACCTAGGTCACGGCAGCCGCAGACGAAGGGAACCTTGAAGTCGTGCTTCCAGATGTGATGGCTTTCATCGGCGGGGGTCAGCACCTCAGATTCATCGATGAAGTCCACCCCAAGGGCCTCAAGAGCCTGGGCCTCCACAAAGTGACCGATGCGGCATTTCGCCATCACCGGGATGGAGACCGCCTCCATGATGGATGAGATCACGCTGGGGTCTGCCATGCGGGCAACCCCTCCCGCAGCGCGAATGTCTGCAGGGACGCGCTCCAGAGCCATCACGGCGCAGGCCCCAGCCTCCTCAGCGATCTTGGCTTGCTCCGCAGTGACCACATCCATGATCACGCCACCCTTGAGCATTTGAGCAAGCCCTGCCTTTACCGTCCACGTCCCTTTATCCATGCCACCCTCCAACAGGAATTCACATAAATATTCTACTATTGCTCCCTACATTTAGCAAGTTTTTTCCGCTCATTGCTTTCGATGATGAGAAACGATAGTGAGAAAGCGGAGGGGGTCATCATTTAACTGCGCTGGAAGTGTTTCGCTTCGGATGTTTAAAAACCCATTGACAATGAGCAGCGACCGGAGTAAAATTCCGCCCACTGATTATAAAATGATCATAAACAGAGAAGGGGGAGGTGCTCAACAATGGGAGAGGAAAAGCCTTTTGAGCCGGTATCCAGGGTGCGGCCCGGGGATAAGGTGCTCAGGAGAAGGAGAGAGCCGCGGAGGAGGCTGAGAATTGTGCCCAATGTCCCGGGGTTCCTTAGATTCCTCAGGGTCATCATTACCCAGACACCTTTATTGCAAATGATCTTCCTGTTCATCGTATTGTGGTTGCTTTTCTCCGCCGGAATTTACTTCGCCGACCATGGTGCCAGTGGAACGACAATAAATTCCTATGGTGACGCTGTGTATTGTGCGGTAGCAGGCTTCTCAACCTCAGGCATAGCTGATATGCCCGTGACCACGGCTGGAAAGGCATTCTGCGGCACATGGATGGCTTTGGGAGCCTTACTTTTCTTTGGCACGATAGTCGCCGTGATAACCACCTATTTCATGCGCCCGCTGCAACGCCCGACAAAGCAGATCATCGCCACCATCCAGTATAACCTTGAGCAATTAGAAGACCTTCCGGTGGAGGAACTTGAGGTGCTCAAGAAGACCACAGATGATCTCATCGATGCTCAGATCGAGCGGCGTAAAGAGGAGGGTTAATAATCAGCGGGAAAATATCATTGCAGGATTCGGGAGAAGCGATTATAATGTGACTTTTGGAGAACAGGTCAGGAGAGTGAGAGCGTGGCATTCACCAAGATTTTGGTGCCGGTAACGGGGAGGAAAGTGGATGATGAGACCATTAAGCTTGCCTGCACCATCGCTAGGGGAAGTAAAGGGAAGGTCTATATCGTCCATGTGATTCAGGTGCAGCGCACCCTTCCATTAGACGCGGAGATCGAACCGGAGATTCAAAGTGGGGAAAACGTGCTGGCCCATGCCGAGAGAATTGCCGGTATCGTGGACTACCAAGTGGAAACAGAGCTCCTTCAAGCGCGGGAGGTCGGGCCTGCCATAGTGGATGAGGCAGTGGAACGGGGAGTCGACATGATTATCATGAGCCTGGAATATAAAAAGCGCTTCGGTGAATTTGACATGGGGGATAGCGTGCGCTATGTGCTGCGGAATGCCCCGTGTCGGGTGTTGCTCTGGCGGGAACCAATCAGGGAAGGATGAAGCATGAAAGTGGTGATCATGGGCTGTGGCAGGGTCGGTGCCCAGCTAGCGGCACTATTGGATGAAGATGGCCATAAGGTTACCATTCTGGATACCGACTCCTACAGTTTTCGCCGGCTCCCCGCATCCTTCACCGGCACAGCCCTAGTAGGCGATGGCACCGATGAGGAATACCAGAGGAAGGCCGGGATCGAGGAGGCTGATGTCTTTGTTGCCGTGACCCAGGGAGACAATCGCAATGTGATGGCTGCTCAGATAGCAAAACACGTGTTTAATGTGCCCAAGGTAGTTTGTCGTATTTATGATCCCCTCAGAGAAGAGCTCTACCATACCCTGGGGCTGGAAACCATCAGCCCCACCAAAGTAGGGGCGCAACTTTTGAGAGATGTAATCGTGGGCTAAGGAGACAAGATGTATATCATCGTGGTTGGTGGCGGGAAGCTTGGATTTTATCTTACTAGCGCCCTTTTGAGCGAGGGACATGAGGTCCTCGTTCTGGAAAAAGATGCCTCAAAATGCGACTTCATCTGCGATCGGTTGGGCAGTGTTTGTATTCGCGGCGATGGCTGCGAGGCGCGTACCCTGGCTGATGCGGGGACGGAGCGGGCGGACATGCTCATTGCAGTGACCGACGAGGATGAGGATAATCTGGTCGCCTGCCAGGTGGCAAAGCACAAGTTCAAGGTGCCACGCACCATCGCTCGGATCAATAACCCCAAAAATGAGGCGCTGTTTAAAAAACTAGGCATCGATGTCACGGTAAGCAGCACCACTCTCATCCTGGAGCATATCGAGGAGGAGGTGCCCACCCACCCCTTGGTCCATCTCCTCACCCTGAAGGGGGGAGCTTTGGAGGTTGTTGAGGTGAGGATCCCCCCAAATTCCCCAGTGGTGGACAAGCGGATGAGGGAGGTCGTCCTTCCTCCCGATAGCGTGATCTGCCTCCTGATCGGGAGATGGGGTGCCCAGGTACCAACGGGCGATACCATTTTAGAGGCAGATGCTCAGGTAGTTGCGGTAACCAGGCCAGAAGCAGAAGGGGCGCTGAGAGCAGCGCTCACAGGGTAGTTATGGCAAAGAGGGTTGCATATCTCGGGCCACCGGGGACCTTCACCGAGGAGGCGGCGCTTCTTCATGATAAAACCGCCCAGCTCATCCCCTTCCCCAGCATCCCTGCGGTGGCGGTCGCTGTCGCTTCGGGGATGGCAGAGGAGGGGGTGGTGGCCATCGAGAACAGCATCGAGGGGTCGGTCACCGACACCCTTGACCTCTTGATCCATGAGTCGGGGGTGCTCATCAGAAAAGAGCTGGTGCTGCCCATTGAGCACCACCTCCTGGTCAAGCCAGGGACCGAGGCAAGCGAGGTGAAGGTGCTCTTCTCCCATCCCCAGGCACTGGGGCAGTGCCGCCACTTCATCGAGCGCTGCTTTCCCAGGGTGGAGGTGGTGGCCGCCCTCTCCACCGCCGCCGCGGTGGAGGAGATGATGGCCTCTCCTCACCCTGCGGCTGCCATTGGCACCAGGCGAGCGGCCGAACTCTATGGCGCAGAGACCCTAGCTAAAGGGGTTCAGGATCAGGCTTCCAATGTCACCCGCTTTGTGGTCCTCGCCCCGGCAGACCACCCCCCCACCGGTTTTGACAAGACCTCCATCTGTTTCTCCTTCGCCGAGGATCGTCCAGGGGTGCTCTGTGAGGTGCTCCAACAATTCGCCCAGCGAAATATCAACCTGGCAAAGGTGGAATCCCGCCCCTCCAAGGAGAGCTTGGGGAAGTATATCTTCCTTATCGACCTGGAGGGGCACCACGACGACCCCCTGGTCAGCGAGGCGCTTGAGCAGGTGCACGAGAAGACCTCCCTGTTCAAGGTCTTTGGCTCCTACCCAAGATATAAATAAGCAGGGATGCCTTGCCTCCCTGCTTGGCTTCACTCGCAATGAGACGGTAGAAAAGGGCTGCGGCAGCACATTTCTAAAATGCTAGAGCAGTTATTCTTCTCTTTCCTCCCTCAACCTTTCCTCGATGTCGGTGCGGGTGCGCTGAGCAGTCTCTCTTCCCTCCTCGATAGCCCGCCTGATTGCCTCCCGCGCCCCTCCTAAAACCTCATCCTTAATAAAACTGGCAAGCCCACCTGCCCGGCTACCCACACCCCGCTGCCCCGGCCTGCGCCTCCGCTCCACAAGCCATATAGCGAGTGCCGCGCCAATGACTCCTCCAATGATGAGCCCGGTTAGAAAGCCGTGTCCCCTATTCTCCTCAGCCACCTTTCCTCCCCTCCTTTCTCCTAGTAGAGATGAACTCCAAAACCTTAGCGATCCCCTGCACGATGCCGGCGATGCTGGCTAGTGGCTTGATGAGGTCCTCAGACACCGCGGAGGTGATGCTCCGAATATTCCCGGCGATCACCCTCCCCGAATCGAGGATGGCACGAATCCTGCGATAAATCAAGAAAGTAAGAAGGACAAGGAAGACCGTTGCCCCGATGCCCAATACGGCAAAGATGACAATAAATAAATCGCGCAACTCCGCCAGAGACATTCCTCACCCCCTAAATACTTATTATACTATGACCCTGGAATAAAGGCAAACGGAACCTGTTACGGGACGGTTATCATGGTGCCCGTGTTGTTGAAGAAGAAGGCCTCACCGAGCTGCTGAGCGAGGAGCACGGCGGCGGGCAGCCCAGTGCAGTGCGACACCCCAACCCGCTGCACCTCAAGCTCCTGGAGGGCTGCAGCGGTGCGCAGCACCCGCTCCTCACTGGCACGCGCGAGATGGGTGCCGCCGACTACGGTGTGGATCCACTCCATCCCAGTTAGCTCTTGAGCGTGGCGCAGGGTATTGATCGCGCCGCGATGGGCACAGCCCAGGATGACCACCAGCCCCTCATCGGTCTTGATGATGAGCGCCCGGTCGTCCCAGAGTTCATCGCGGCGCCAGTCGCCATCCTCCTTGACATACATATCAGGGTCAAGCTCCTCAAATTCCTCGTTCATCAGGATCTCTCCTGTGGTGACAATGTCATCCGTGATCCAGACCGGCTCCTTGCTCAAGGTAAAAGAGGCACCCAGGGATTCCAGTTCATTACGGCCGAAAGGTATGCCAACATATCGTTCCCCCTCGCCGGGGCGGCGCGCATATTTAGGGGCCCATATATCGGGATGGGCAATGGCCTCAACACGTTTTCCTACCTGGCGCAATACCTCCTTCAGTCCCCCAGTATGGTCATAGTGACCATGGCTCAATACGATCTTATCGATTGTTGATAAATCTATTCCGAATAGCCGAGCGTTGTGGGGCACAGAATTGCTGGCGCCGGTATCAAGTAGTATCTTAAGGTCATCTGTCTCCACAAGGATGCTCAGCCCCCACTCGGCGAGCACCCAAGGGATGCCAGCAGTATTCTCGCTAAGGGTGGTGATGCGGAGCGGCAATTTTAAACCTCCTGAGCCTCAGCGGAACGGGACGAGGCTGGCAGCGCCTGAATGAAGGCTGATGACAGAGAAGTGAAGGGCTCGGATTAGCTCCATTTCCAGATAAAGCCCCCCTTTGCCAACTCGCACGTGAGAAGCCCCATCTGGACCAGCCTCCCCATCTCCCGCTCGGCTACATCTAACGGAACGTCCATCTTTCGGGATACCCGCTGAGCAAGCTGTCTCACAGGATCGGCGCCGTCCTTTAGCCAGCCCAGCCGCTCAATGACATCGCCATTGAGCAGCCTCCAGACGAACTTTATGCTCGCCTGTTGCCTCATCACTTCCACACAGGCCGGGTCCCCCTCCTCAGCCTTGCGCTCCGTCTCCCCCCAGACACAGGCAATAATCCGGTCGTAGTAGGCCATATGCTCCAGGACTTTTTGCGGGCTCATGGTCGCAGTCTCCGTAATCGGTTCGTTGGCGTCATACTTTGCCCAGTTTCTAGAAAGTATGCGTAGGCCATAGTCTTTAGGCCTCTCATATAGCTCAGTTCCTGGAAGGGGGGAGAGCAGGTGGAAACCATATCTGGCGTCATAATCCCTGTTAAGCTCCTGGGCAAAGTCCATCGACTGTTGGGCGGTCTCCGGGCTTTCGCCAGGCAGACCAAATATGAAGGAGTTGAAGACCCCGATCCCGGCCTCGGTAGCGAGTTTCGTCCCCCTCCTTATATCATCCGGTGTGGTCCCCTTCTTAATGGTCTTCAGGATCTCGGGAGAGGCTGACTCAGCGCCATAAAGTAGCCAGGCGCAGCCCGCCTCTCTCATGCTCTTCAGTATATCCGCGGTTACGGTATCGGCGCGGGCGAAGGCATTCCACTGGAACTTGAGATTGCGCCTCATGATTTCATCACAGACCGCTTGAGCGTGGCGGTGGTTGATGGTAAAGGTGTCATCGACGATGTTTATCTTGTCGAAGCCGAACTCTTTATTGAGCTGCTCTATCTCATCGACAACCAGCTTGGGATCGCGAAAGCGGACGCGGCGTCCGAAGAGCCGGGGGCCGGAACAAAAGATGCAGCGGTAGGGGCAACCCCTGCTGGTGATTACAGTGCAGGGGGCGCCCAGGGCACGGTACTTAGAGAGGGGTAAGAGATTACGCGCTGGAAGGGGGAGCTCGTCCAGGTCCTCGATAAGGGGACGGGGCTCGGTTTTTACCACCCTATTATCCTCACGGAAGGCGATCCCGGCCACCTGCCGGATGTCATTACCTTTCTCCAAGGCCCTCACCAGCTCGACCAATGTCCTCTCCCCCTCCCCAATGACCACCACATCGACCCAAGGGGCCCGAAGGAGGGTCTCCTTAAGGGCGAAGCTGGCATGGGGACCACCGAGCACGGTAAAGATACGGGGGTTGAAATCCTTACATACCTTCAGGATTCTGGCGGCAGCAGGGTAATTCAGGGTTACGCAGGTAGCACCCACAACCTGAGGCTGATTTTCCGCAAGCTTATCCCTGATCTTGCTGGCAGAATTCTTTGACACCAGAAGGTCCAGGATCTGGACGCCAATACCTTCCCTTTGGAGCACTGCGGCGAGGTAGCTCAAAGAGAGGGGGGGAATGGGGTTCTCTTCAAGTGGATAAGGTGTACTGATGAGAAGAACGCGCATTGCAATCTCCTTCTAGCCTCGTTATTCAAACCTTCTAAAACTCTATCCCGATAAAAGGCGACAGGATGAGCAACACTCCGATTGCTACCATCAATGTAGGGGCGACTCTGGGAATCCAGCTTCCATATCTAGTCTTCTGCAGCGCCCCGGTGATGCCCCCCATAACCAGTGCCACCGGGATGAGCC
>CAZOVW010000037.1:0-10793 GCA_964583545.1 uncultured Dehalococcoidales bacterium
TCATGGTTCGACAAGGCTTCGGCGTGAGCTCAGCCGAACGCTCACCACGAACGGCGAAAGCTCAATGGGAAACCAGGAAAGGATTAAATTTGGTGTCATAATCGTAGGTATCGATACCCTCCTTCCTTTTCAGGTAGTTCACCACCGCATAGGTGAAGGGGGTCGCTACCGCTTCATATCCGGTCTTCACCAGCCAGTGGGTCAGGATGATGCCGCCTAGGGTCCACCACGATTGTGTCCCGGCGAAGGCGATGGTGATGAACACGGCGGCATCCAGCCCCTGCCCCACGATGGTGGAGCCGATGGTTCTGGTCCAGAGCCATCGCCCCCTGGTCTTGATCTTCATCTTGGCTAGGACGAAGGAATTGGCGAACTCCCCTATGAGGTAAGCGGTGAAAGAGGCGATGAGCAACCTAGGAGCATAGCTTAGAGTAAGCCCCCAAGCCTCCTGAACTTCCTGATCTAACGCTGGCAACAGCCCGCCAAGCCAGATGGCGATGACCGCGATCAGGTTGCAGAAGAAGCCCAGCCAGATAACCCTTCTGGCGATCCGGTAGCCATAGACCTCAGTAAGGATGTCGCCGAAGATATAGCTTAATGGGAAGATAATGATGGCGGCTGGCAGAGGAGGGAGCCAGCCGATGGTGAACAGCTTGACAGCGATAATGTTCGCAGTGATGAGGCAGGTAATGAAGATGGCAGCGACAACTATCAAACGCTGTGAGACCCTAGTTTCCACCAAAACTCACCATCATGTATGGGTAGCACGATATTAGATCCATCGTCTGTAGCGGAAGTAGGCCAGCATGCCGCCGGAGACAAATAGCGTTGCCAGAATGATGAACAGAAAGGCAAAGGGGCTATTCTGGAAGGGAAGGGGGACGTTCATGCCAAAAAGACCTGAGATCACTAGCAGGGGGAGGAGAATGGTGCCCAGGATGGTGAGCATCTTAGTTACGTCATTGGTGCGGTGATAGAAGAGGGAATCGCTGCTCGCATTGAGCCCCTCCACCACCTCTTTATACTCATCCAGGGTCTCGCTGATCTTGCTGATGTGGTCGCCGATGTCACCAAAATAAACATCGAGATCCTCCCTGAGGAAGGGGTAGTCCTCTTCCTCCAGAGATTTAAGGATGGCGGGCTGGTGGTGAATAATGCGGCGATAGGCCATAATGTCACGCCTGAGAATCGAGATCTCCCGAACCGTGTCCCGGGCCGGCTCGCTGAAGAGCTTGTCTTCCGCCTCCTCCACATTAGCGATGATCTTGTTCGTTATAGGAAAGCAGTAGTCCACCAGCCGGTCGAGGACGCGGTAAAGGAGATAGCCCGAGCTACGAGCCATGTTCTCCTCCCGCGCCCGCTCATTCTGCTGGCAATCATTAAAGAGATTCGCCAGGGTCTTTAGCTCGCCCGAATGCACTGTCACTAGAAAGTCCTCGCCGATAAAGATAGAGACCTGGCTGGGCGTGGTCACCCGCGCCTCCACATTGAATACCGGGAAGTGGAGCACCAAAAAGAGGTAGTTTTCATACTCATCGATCTTGGGACGCTCGATCCTGGAGAGGCAGTCCTCCAGGTCAAAAAGGTTAAAAAGGTAGTTCTTCGCCAGATATTCCATGTCCTGGTGGGTTGGCTTCTCGACGTTCACCCAGGTGATTTTGCCCCACTTGACGGCCTCGATATTTAGCTTTTCCTCATTCTTGTCCGTCATACTCATCTCGCGCCACCTTACCTGCCAATTTTACCACAATCTAGGCCAATAGCAAAATTTTCGCTCGTCCAGTATGAAAAGGGCGTTCACGTCGCTTGAGTACTCCGGCCCAAAAGGGCTTCAAGGATGAGTTCGGCCGCCCTCTTATCCAGGGGCTCGTTGTTATTGCCACACTTGGGCGATTGGATGCAACTGGGGCAGCCGCTCTCACACGGGCACTCTGAGAGCACCCTAAGAGTTGCCTGCCAGAGCTCCTCAATTAGTTCGAAGCCCTTCTCGGCAATGCCGATGCCACCGGGGTAGGCGTCATAGATAAATACCTGGGCGTTACCTGTGTCAGGGTGGGCCGGTGTGGAAAGACCACCGATGTCGTTTCTATCGCACAGGGCGAACAGGGGCAAGAGGGCGATAGCAGCATGCTCTGTGGCATGAAGCCCCCCAGCGAGATCAAGCCCCCTCGTGGCAAGCTGGGGGATGACATGTTGCGGGATATCGAACCAGAGAGCTATGGTGGGGAATGTCTGGGGTGGCAGCTCCAGGGGCTCCTCCCCGATAACCTCCTCGGTGAACTGCCTCCTCTTTTTGAAGCCCACCACTGTCGTGGTCACCGTCACCTCGCCCAGGTAGACATGCACTCCTCCTGCCTCCTTCTCCCCATTCACATTAGAGATCGTGAGGTCAGTGATTTCTTTTGTTTGGGTATAATAATCGGCATCTATTGGGCAAGCATAGGCAGTGCGCGATGAGATGTCCAGCTCACTAACCAAGTAGGCTTCCCCTTGATGAAGGTAGATGGCACCGGGGTGGATCTGGAAGAAGGCCACCGCCTGTTCCACTGTCTCCATCTCCCGATAGCCTTGTGAGACATCGACCACGGTGTAGCGCTCCGAGGAGGCAGAGCGGATGTTCACCTCATCGGCAGGGTAGGTGACCCTGGGCGAGGGGTACCATCTTCCCTGGCGATTTCTGAGCAGCCCCTCATCCACGAGTTCATCCCTTGCCCCAGCGAAGCTCGCACCAAAAATTTCCCCATCTCCATCATCCAGGGAGTGCTCCCAGGCGGCGCATAGGAGATGGTGCTTCAGGATATAGGGGTTAACCTGGTTGATAAGGACATGTTCGAAACTTTTGCCGAAGAAGGCCTCAGGATGGCGCATAAAATACTGGTCCAGGGGGTTATCCAGAGCGATGAGGAAGCTCAGCGATCTTTCCCCTCTCCGGCCGCTCCTTCCGGCCTGTTGCCAGGTGCTGGCAATGCTTCCCGGGTAGCCGGTGAGCACCGTGGCATCGAGGCTGCCAATATCAACCCCGAGCTCCAGGGCTGTGGTCGCCACCGCTCCCAAAAGCTCCCCCTCAAAGAGCTGGCGCTCAATCTCACGTCGCTCCTCAGGGAGATATCCTGCGCGATACGGTTTTATTCTCTGGGCCAGCTCCGCGCTTTCCTTAGCCAACTGGTCGCTGGCGTAGATATAGATAAGCTCGGTGAGCTTTCGCGACCGGGCAAAGGTAATGGTGCGCCGCCCCCCGCTCACCAGTTCGGTGAACAACAGGGTGGCCTCGGTATTGGCGCTTCTCCTGGTGGCCCCGGCCCGGTCAATGATCGGGGGATTCCAGAAGACGAAATCCTTCCCTCCGTATGGGGAGCCATCCTCATCGATCACCTTGAAGGGGAGGCCCACCAGCCTCTCGATATGCTCCCCCGGGTTGGCAATGGTGGCCGAGCAGCAGATAAACTGGGGGCTTGCCCCATAAAGGGCGCAGAGCCGCCTCAGCCGGCGCAGCACGTTGGCCACATGGGAGCCAAAGATGCCCCGATAAACATGAGCCTCATCCACTACTACATAGCGAAGCTGGCGAAGAAACCTTGACCAGGACTCATGGTGGGGCAGAATGCCAACATGAAGCATATCGGGGTTGGTGAGCACCAGCCGTGCCGACCGCTTTATCTCGCTCCGCTCCTCCAGCGGGGTATCGCCGTCGAAGATGGCACACTCCAATCCAGGAAGGGCGAAAAGCTCTCGTAAGCCCCTGAGTTGATCCTGCGAGAGCGCCTTGGTTGGGAAGAGATAGAGCGCGCAGCTCCTCCTTTCCCTTAGCGCCCGATCCAGCACGGGCACATTGTAGCAGAGGGTCTTGCCGCTTGCCGAAGGGGTGACGATAAAGACGTTCTTCCCTGAGCGGGCGGCGTTTATCGCCTGCGCCTGGTGGCTGTAGAGGGGGAGCAGGTGCGCCCTCTCCAGGCAGCTCTGGAGCGCAGGGGCGAGGGGTTCCGCCAGGTCGCCATAGCGCGGCTCGCGGCTGGCTATCTGCGCGACATGGGCAATCTGATTTTTGTAGGAGGGGTGTTCTTTAAGGTGATCCAGAAAGGCTAAAGTTTCCATTTTAAAGGGCATGGATGATCTCTATCTCGTAATCGAGCATTTCCACATCAAACTTGCTCTGCTGGATGAAATCTACCACCTTTGATAGGACCTCATTGGCATGCTGAGCGCTGGTGCTGACGCAGGTTATCCCCAGGGTAAGGAGTTGCCAAAGGTCCTGGTCCGCGACCTCGGCTATAGAAACGTTATACCTATTTTTCACCCGCTCGATGATCGACTTGGAAACCTGTCGCTTTCCTTTGAGGGAATCGTTCTCCGGCAGGCGAAGCCTCACCACGCAGGCGCCGATATTCATCACACCCTCCACGATAAGAAAAGCCGAGACGTGCACTGGCGGCGTCTCGGCTTTTCAAGCAATAGGAGCGTTAGCGGGTGCTTCTCATCTTGGCGAAGCATTCATTACAGTACACCGGCCGCCCACCCCTGGGCTCAAAGGGGACCTCGGTCTCCTTGCCGCAAGCGTCGCAAACTACGGGATACATCGTACGGCCTTCACCAAAGCGACTGCGCCGCCTTGCCAAGCGACACTCACGGCAGCGAGTGGGCTCGCTCTCCAGCCCGCGCGACATATAGAATTCCTGCTCACCAGCAGTGAATGTGAACTCTTTGCCGCAATCACGACACACCAGAGTCTTGTCCTGCAAAGCCATATCGGACCTCCTTCCTTTATTGTGTGGTTACCCCTGGTCGATACAGCTTCAGGACCCGGTTTGTCGAATTGCTAAAGCTTACTTGTACCCAAGCAAACAACCAACCCGCTCATACAGGGCCGTGATGCCGAAACGCCAATCTAGGACCACCTGTTGCCATTATACACAAATACTTCGTCAAATGCAACCCTTGTTTAGCTTTCCCTCCCGTGTTACAATAAAAAGTTGTCAAACACATTGCCAATAGGGCAGTGGTCATGCCGCAGGATACAATATTTGTTAAAGGGGCCCGAGAGCACAACCTCAAAAACATCGATGTTGCCATCCCCAGGGACAAGCTGGTGGTGATCACTGGTGTCTCCGGCTCGGGGAAGAGCTCGCTGGCTTTTGATACCATTTATGCTGAGGGGCAACGCCGTTATGTCGAATCCCTATCCGCCTATGCCCGCCAGTTCCTCGGTCGGATGGAGAAGCCCGATGTGGACTATATTGAGGGGCTCAGCCCGGCGATTTCCATCGACCAAAAGGGGCCGGGGAGAAATCCCCGTTCCACGGTGGGCACGGTAACCGAGATCTATGACTATCTGAGATTGCTCTTTGCTCGGGTAGGTCACCCCCACTGCCCGAATTGCGGGCAGGAGATCTCCCAGCAAACGGTGCAGCAGATCGTCGATTCGCTGCTGGAGCTTCCCCCCCAGACCAGGATCATGATCATGGCCCCATTGATCAAGGATCGCAAGGGGGAGCATCAAGGGGTGTTTGAGGACCTGCGTAAAGCAGGCTATGTGCGGGTCAGGGTCGATGGGCGCATCCGTGACCTCTCCGAGGATTTCGACCTGGATAAAAATAAGCGACATACCATTGAGGCGGTGGTCGATAGGCTGATCATTGAAGGGCGCGAGCAACAGGGCCGCCTCGCCGACTCGGTGGAGACCTCGCTCAAGCTGGGTGCCGGGGTGGTGCTGGTCAAGGTTATCGATGGTGAGGAGCTTCTCTTCTCAGAGCACTTTGCCTGCGTGCGTTGCGGCATTAGCCTGGGGGAGATCGCCCCCCGAACCTTCAGCTTCAATAGCCCCCATGGTGCCTGCCCCGTGTGCACCGGGCTTGGGGTAAAGATGGAGATCGACCCTTCCCTGATCCTTCCCAATAAAGAACTATCCATAGCGGAGGGCGCGATTCGCCCCTGGGGATGGTTTTCCTGGCACTCCAGCCAGCTGGAATCGCTGGCGCAACGCTACGGTTTCACCCTTCACGAGCCAGTGAAGAATCTGAGCGAACGCTACGTCAACCTCATCCTCTATGGTGAGGAGGGAGAGCTTGTGAGGTATCGAAACCGCTTTGGTCGGGTTCGGGAGTATTTCACCGGTTACGAGGGGGTGATCCCCTACCTGGAGCGTCTTTACCGGGATACCGAGTCTGACCGTACTCGCTGGGACATCGAGCGCTATATGTCCTCTCACCCCTGCCCCGGATGCCAGGGGCAGCGACTCAAGCCCGAATCCCTTGCGGTAACCATCGGGGACAGGAACATCGCTCAGGTAAGCGCGATGTCCATTGAGCAGGCGATAGCGTGGCTCGGGCAGCTCAGTGGCGGCGGGAGAGGAAAGCCACTGCTCAGCGAGCGTGAGCTCCTCATCGCTCGACAGATCCTCAAAGAGATTCGCGCTCGCCTCGGCTTCTTAAAAGATGTGGGGCTCGATTATCTCACCATCGATCGTGCCTCAAGCACCCTCTCCGGAGGCGAGGCGCAGCGAATTCGCCTGGCTACCCAGATCGGCAGCGGCCTTATGGGGGTGCTCTATATCTGCGATGAGCCCACGGTGGGCCTACATCCCGCCGATGACTATCGCCTCATCGAGACCCTGAAGAAGCTCAGGGACCTGGGCAACACTATCTTGGTGGTGGAGCACGATGAGGCGATGATGCGCGCTGCCGACCACATCATCGATATGGGCCCCGGCGCTGGGGAGCATGGTGGGGAGATCGTGGCCACGGGAACCATCGATGAGATCATGGACTGCCTCGATTCCATCACGGGTGAGTACTTGAGCGGGCGAAAGGAGATCCCGTTCCCGAAAAAACGCCGCCCTGGCTCGGGGAAGGAGCTGGTGATCAAGGGAGCACGCCAGAACAACCTCAAGAATATCGATGTCCCCATCCCCCTGGGGAGGTTCGTTTGCATCACCGGCGTCTCAGGCTCGGGCAAGAGCACCCTCATTGATGAGATCCTCTATAAGAGGCTGGCCCAGATATTCTACAAGGCCAAAGACCGCCCCGGCGATTGCGATGGCATCGAGGGGCTAGAGCACATCGATAAGGTGGTGAATATCGACCAGTCGCCCATCGGGCGCACCCCTCGCTCCAACCCGGCAACCTATACTGGCACCTTCACCCCCATTCGCGAGCTGTTCGCCACCGTGCCCGAGGCTCGCATGCGCGGCTATCCCCCGGGGCGTTTTTCGTTCAATGTTAAGGGTGGTAGGTGTGAGGCTTGCGGGGGTGAGGGCTATATCCAGATCGAGATGCAGTTCCTGCCCGATGTCACCGTCCCCTGCGAGGTTTGTAAGGGGAAGCGCTATAATCGCGAGGCGCTGGAGATCCGGTTCAAAGGGAAGAACATCGCCGAGATCCTGGAGATGAGCGTTGAGGAGGCATACTCCTTCTTTGAGCATTTTCCAAAGGTGAAAAGCAAGCTGGAAACACTGAAGGATGTTGGGCTGGGCTATATCAAGCTGGGGCAGCCGGCGACCACCCTCTCTGGAGGCGAGGCGCAACGGGTGAAGCTCGCCACCGAGCTTTCCAAGCGCTCGACGGGGAAGACGCTCTATATCCTCGATGAGCCGACTACAGGGCTCTCCTTCGAGGACGCCGCCGCTTTGCTTCGGGTGCTCCATCGCCTCGTCGATGGGGGCAATACCGTGATCCTCATCGAGCACCACCTCGATATGATCAAGAACACCGACTACATCATCGACCTCGGTCCCGGTGCAGGCGACCGCGGGGGATATGTCATCGCCAGGGGAACGCCGGAGGAGGTTGCTCAGCAGGATGGCTCCTTCACCGGGCAATACCTGCGCCAGGTGCTGGCGAAACACGCAACTAGCAGGGTTTCGGCAATAGCCGGAGCCTGAACTGGCTATCTCTTCGCTGATAGGCTATAATCTGGCCTAGAAATGAGCTCAATCACAATGAACAATGGCAGCATTGGCCTGACCAATTAAGCGCCGACAATATAAACAGGAAAGTAAAGAGCGAAAAGGCAAAAAGATGAACAGAGATGATGTCCTGGCTTCTATCGAGGCTAATGTGGAGAACAAGAGCCTCGTCAACCATATGCTGGCCACCGAGGCGATCATGAGGGCGCTGGCGAGGCGCTTTGGCGAGGATGAGGAAGTGTGGGGGCTTACCGGGCTGCTCCATGACATCGATGTCGAGCTCACCGAAGGGGACATGCGTGCTCACAGCAAGCTGGGGGCGGATATCGCCATGGAGCTTGGCGCCTCAGAGGAAATGGCGCAGGCCATCCTGCGCCACAATGAGGCTCACGGCATTCCCCCTGAGACCCTGCTGGAAAAAGCCCTTTTCTGTGCTGACCCCTTGACCGGGCTCATCGTTGCCGGCGCCCTGGTGCGGCGGGACAAAAAGCTTGAGGGGCTTACCACCAAGTCCTTGATAAAGCGCTTTGGTGAGAAGAGATTTGCTGCCGGGGCGAACCGGGAGCAGATCGCCATGTGCCGCGAGATGGGGCTTGAGCTTGAGGAGTTCATCGCGCTGGGGCTTGATGCGATGAAGGGCATCGCCGAGGAGATAGGGCTTTAGAAAGTTGATATAATAGATAGGCACAGAGGAAACTGAGCGGATTAGCCGAGAGGGTTCGTCTATGTGGCTGTTGGGCGAAAGTTTCAAGATGGAAGTATCATTCCACAATTGTTTGGAACGAGCAAAATATTTCAAGACGGAGTGCATGGGAGGAGGGCAATAGCTATGACAATTAGAGAAATAAGAAATGAACTTGGGGAGATTTATAAAGAAAGGAAAAGCTGGGATGGAGCAAAAGGACCATTCACTGAACCAGCAACAAGACGAAGAGAGTTAATTTTGATGAAGCAGCAAATTCTCTATCGAATAGAAAATGCAAAGCTTCTGAAAAACAAAACCGAAGAATCTTTTGACCTTGCTTTATATAAAGTAATAAACGATTATTTAAAGGAATTACAAGAGGAATAAATAAGATGGCTAAAATTGTTGAAGCAAAGAATTATGATAAAGAGGTTTATACCAAAATAGAAAAGCAAAGCCTTATTCTATTTGGTATTTACTTAGTCTCAAAGAGGAGCGGTGAAACATGCACTTTTGAGAGGCTTGTAAAGGAGTGTTTTATAAATTTCCCCGAGGTTTTTGCGTTCAAGCGTTTTCCTCAATGGCCAGACTCTTCAAAGTTCGACCGCGAGCTAAGAAAATTGAGAGAGAAAGGCTTAATTGTGGGCAGAATAAATGATCGCTTTTCGCTAACAGAATTTGGAGAGGAAAAAGCGATACAGACGAAAGAAATCTTGGAGAATAAAGGTGTTTTAAACCAAAAGAGAAAAACATCTCTGGGAAGAAGTGCCGACGATAGATTAGTTGCCTTCTTAAAAGAGAGCCCTCAATTCAGAGCTTTCCTTAAGGATCCTGACAACTTCTCCGTATCTGAGCCAGAATTTAGAAATATTTTGAGATGCACTCTGGAAACCCCAAAAAGAGTTCTAAACCAGAATTTAGAATATTATAAAAACCTGGCAAATTCATATAACGAAAGACAATTGTTGGAGTTTTTGTTATTCTGCGAAAGGAAATTCATTAAGGAAGGAAGGATGGCTAAAGAATTACCAATAAACTCAAGGATAGTTGAACAACTGGCAAAGGCAACAGTGAAAAACATAGCCGATGGAATTGTTGAGTTAGTCACAAATTGTGATGATAGCTACAAGCGACTTGAGGGGAAAGGGCAAGTGACTTCTGGGGAAATGGAAATCTGTGTTAACCGTAAGAAAGGCGGTGCTTGTGAAAACCTCAAAGTTAAAGACTATGCGGAAGGTATGACAAAAGAAGAACTCCAAGAGGCAATTGTTTTCGGAGGTGAAACAAGTGGCTTTGAAAAAGGAAGAAGTGTTAGAGGTTTATTTGGAAGAGGACTAAAGGAAACAATTATAGCCTTAGGCGAAGGCGAAATAAAAACAATTAAAAATGGAAAACTGTGTAGAACAAAACTGTGGTTCGATAAAAAACCTCTATTTGATGATGAGTTGCTAAACGAACTTCAAAGATACTTCAGAAAAGGATGGAACCGAAATAAATATAAATGTAACCAATAAAAGAATAAAAATTCCTGAGTATGAGTATTTTAAAGACCAAATATCGCGACATTATGCGCTAAGAGATATAAATGGCGCGAAGGATAGAAAAATCTCGCTGATCTTTGATGACCTGAAGCGAAACATGAAATCCACTACGCCAATAACCTTCTCATATCCTGAGGGCAAGAAAATTAAGGAGGAAGATGTTAGGCTTCCAGGATATGGTGATAAAGTTAATATCTCAATTTATGAAAGTCCAAAACCTTTGGATTCCCCTCGCAATAATCCTTCCGGGCTTGCGGGTATTTTGATAAAGACAAGAGGGGCAATCCTAGATAATCAATTGTTTAAATTTGAAAATGATCCCGCTGCGCTTTACTTTTTTGGTGAGGCAATATGTGAAGAATTAGAGGAAAGGTTAAGAAAGGGAGAGACAGAGATAATCGATCCTAATAGAGGTGGTTTGGAATGGCGTCATGAGTATTGTCAGACTTTATCAAGCACAATTGAAAGGGTTTTAGAGCCCTTGGTTCTTGAGAAAAGGAAAGCCTTAGAAAAAAAGCCAGAAAAGGAAGTAAAAGAATCGACTAAAAAACTTTTAGGAAAATTATGCAGTGAACTTAATAAGTTAGCTAAACAAGAACTCGAAGAAGAGCCCACAGAGATTCCTGAACCAGAGCCAGATATTACAAACTTGATAATCAAGCCCGAGGTA
>CAZOVW010000038.1:0-10580 GCA_964583545.1 uncultured Dehalococcoidales bacterium
GGGCGCTATGCTAAAATTCCGACAGGGCTAGTTACTTATACCCAGAAAAATCAAAGATTTTTCTGAGGGCCCGTTAAGGGAGCTAGCCCTTTAGGTGTTAGCTAGTACAATAGACCTGTTTTGAACAATGCCTTCAAAAGGGATGTAGGCCTTCTGTCGACGAGCGAACGGGACGAAAAGATGAATTTGGCTTGCTTGCTTCCGCTGATCGATGAGATGCCTGGCTATCGCCAGCTCCTTGAGGCGCTAAAGCGAGGGGGGGAGCAGAGGGTGGTGGTGCTTGACGAGGCCAAGCCCTACCTTCTCGCTGCGCTCCACCGGGAGTTAGGCTGGCCGATGCTGGTGATCACACCGCGACCGGAGGGGGCAAAGCAGCTCCAGGACCAGCTCCTCGCGTGGGGAAGCGAGCCCCACTTCTTCCCCGAGCCTGATTCCCTCCCCTATGAGCGCCTCGACTCAGACCCTGCCACCATTCAGCAGCGAATCAATGCCCTCTACACCCTCGCGGTAACGCCTAAGGTTGGATGCGAGGCCTGTTACTCCCCCCCGCTGGTTATCGCCTCAGCCCATGCCCTGTCCCGAAAGACCCTCTCCCCCGCCGATTTTCGTGCTACCTCCCACACTATCTGGCAGGGGATGAAGTTCAATATCGATGAGTTGCTTGCCAGGTGGATGGCTATGGGCTATGAGTGGGAGAGTATGGTGGAGGTTCCGGGGAGCTTTGGTCGCCGCGGGGGCATCATCGACATTTACTCGCCCGCAAGCGACCTGCCGGCGCGGATCGAGCTCTTCGGCGATGAGGTGGCAAGCATCCGCCTGTTCGACCCCACAACCCAGCGCTCGGTGAGGCTTGTGACTGAGGTAGCGGTTGTTCCAGCAAGGGAAGACCTGTTTCCGAACATTTCGGCCGACACTTCAACCTCTTACTTTTCCCACCCAACCCAGACCCCCGCAAATTCTCCCTCCCCTGGCGGGAGGGAGTTTATACCCCACAAAATCAAAGATTTTGCGGGGACCCCGGGTTCCCTGCCAAATCTTCGATTTGGCAGGGTGAAAGAGGGAGGGGGAATTTCACCCTGTCCCTCTCCCGTCAAGGGAGAGGGGATAAGAAAGGACCCCTCTGGACTCCCATTGAAGGGTTCGAAAAACACCGGGAACATCGTCGATTACCTACCCCAAAACGCCCTGCTCGTCCTCGATCAGCCCTCAGAGATCGCCCAAGCGCTGGGGGAACTGGATGCTGAGGCGCGGGAGATAAGGCGGGAGCAGATAGCCCGGGAGGAACTACCACGAAATTTCCCCACCCCATACCTTACCTGGGATGAGCTTTCGCCCCGGATTTATGGTGTTGGCCGGAGGTTATCCCTCTGGTCATGGCAGCAGGATGGGGCAGAATCCCTATTGCCCTTCACTTCGGCCCCTGCTTACGGAGGAAGGCTAGACGCTTTCCTTAGAGACGCCAGGGAAATGCTCGGGAAAAAAGAAAAGCGCATTATCATCCTGTCACATCAGGCGAGGAGGCTCTCCGAGCTCCTTGAGGAGGAGGACATCATCGCCCCACCTCTCTCCCAGCTTGCGGGGCTGCCACCACGGGGCGCCATTGCCTTAGTTCAGGGCTCGCTGAATAAGGGGTGGGGCATGGGCTCGGTCGTGCTATTTACCGACGCCGAGCTGTTCGGCTTCACCAAGAAACGGCGACGGGTGAAGCGACACCCAATGCGCCAGGCGGGTTTCCTCTCCGAGCTAGCGGTAGGCGACTATGTGGTGCACATCGAGCATGGCATCGCCAGGTTCGGCGGGACCACCATGATGGCGGTAGGCGAGACTGAGAGGGAATACCTGATTCTGGAATATGCGGCGAGTGACAGGCTCTATGTGCCCAGCGATCAGATTGACCGGATCGGTCGCTATATTGGCCCCAGCGGCGCTCCGCCAGCGCTCAGCCGATTGGGCACTCAGGAGTGGGCGCGGACGAAGCAGCGGGTGCGGGGGGCAGCAGGGGACCTGGCCAAGGAGCTGCTGGCCCTCTATGCCGCCAGGGAGGTCATCCCGGGCTTTGCCCTCTCACCGGATACCACCTGGCAGGAGGACCTGGAGGCCTCCTTCCCCTATATGGAGACACCAGACCAGATTCAGGCGGTGGTGGAGATCAAGCAGGACATGGAAAGGGCCAAGCCCATGGATCGGCTGGTATGTGGCGATGTGGGCTATGGCAAAACGGAGGTTGCCCTGAGAGCGGCCTTCAAGGCAGTCATGGATGGCGCTCAGGTTGCGGTGCTTGTGCCGACCACGGTGCTGGCCCAGCAGCACTTCCAAACCTTCATCGAGCGCCTGGGCGCCTTCCCGGTAAATGTGGCGGTGTTGAGCCGCTTTCGCTCCGAGCGGGAGCAGGGAGAGGTCATCACCGGGCTGAAGAGGGGCACCATCGACATCGTGATCGGGACCCACCGCCTGCTTCAGAAGGACGTCAGCTTCAAGAACCTGGGGCTGGTGGTCATCGACGAGGAGCAGCGCTTCGGTGTAGTCCATAAGGAGCACCTTAAAAAGCTGCGGAAAGAGGTCGATGTCCTCACCCTCACTGCTACCCCCATCCCGCGCACCCTCTATATGTCGCTTTCGGGGGTACGCGATATGAGCACCATGGAGACCCCCCCTGAGGAGAGGTTGCCCATAAAAACCTATATCTCCGAATACGATGAGCGGCTGATTCGCGAGGCCATCCTCAGGGAGCTCGACAGGGGTGGGCAGGTTTTCTTTGTCCATAACCGGGTGGCGAGCATCCACAGGGTCGCTTCTCATCTTGCGGCGCTCGTCCCGGAGGCTGAAGTCGCCATCGCCCATGGCCAGATGCCTGAGGAGCAGCTTGAGTCGGTGATGCTCGAATTCTCCCAGGGCAAGATCGACATACTAGTCTCGACCACCATCATTGAGTCGGGGCTGGATATACCCAATGTAAACACCCTCATCGTCAATGATGCCGATAGATTAGGGCTGGCTCAGCTATATCAACTGAGGGGCAGAGTGGGGCGGGGCACCAACCGTGCCTATGCCTATTTCCTTTATAGCAAAGGTAAGCGCCTCACTCCTCAAGCCCAGAGACGCCTTAAGACCATCTTCGAGGCCGCTGAGCTCGGCGCTGGTTTTCGCATTGCGATGAGAGACCTGGAGATCAGGGGTGCCGGCAACCTCCTGGGGGCAGAGCAGAGCGGGCATATCGGCGCCGTGGGCTTCGACCTCTATTGCCGATTGCTTCAAGAGGCGGTGGCGGAATTGCGAGAGGGGGGAATGCGAGAAGAAGGGATTAAAAGGGCATCCCCTCAACAGCCACCCACCATGGACTTGCCCATGCGTGCCAACATCCCTGAGGAATATGTCTCAGACCTCGATATGAGGCTTACCCTCTACCAGCGGCTGGCAAAGCTCATCTCCACAAAACAGGTGACTGAGATGGCTGAGGAGCTTAAGGACAGATTTGGGCCAATGCCCCCTCAGGTGGCAAACCTCCTTTATGCCATTAAGGTCAAAATCCTGGCTATGGACGCCGGGGTCGAGTCCATAACCACCGAGGAGGGACAGCTCATCCTGAGAATGGTCGCAGGCAAAAAGGTGGGAAAAGCGCTCCTGGAGAGAGCACTAGGAGATAGGGTAAAGGCGGGGGCAAGCCAGGTGCGATTGGATATAAAGCGCCTGGGCCCCCGATGGCAAGAGGCGCTTTTTCGAACACTGCAAGTGATGGCAGAGGGCTGATCCAAACCAAATGTGTTTCCAAAAGAGCTATTTTGAAGTAAAATAGGGTTGAGTGTGGTAGGCATATTTCATGGGGACCAGTTCCTACCGGGTTCTGGTTGGCAACGGAGTTTATTGAGTATATAATGAGGCAAGGGGAGAAAATCATCCCCAGCCTTCTCAAAAAGGGTAGGAGGTAAATAATTGAAAGGGTTAAGGGAAGCTGTGATTGTCGAGGCAGTTCGCACCCCGGCAGGCAAATCGGCATGGAAGGAGAAGAAAGGGGCGTTCTGCGACACCTCAGCCCACCTCCTCATTCACGCTGCTATAACGGCATTGGTGGAGCGAGTCAAGGAGAAGTGTTCCCGATTTGACCCTGTAGAGATCGAGGATTGCGCTGTGGGCTGTCACTCCCAGCTTGGAGACCAGGCGCTTATTGGAAGGATGGCGGTTCTGATCGCTGGCCTCCCCGAGGAAGTTGCTGGTGCGACTGTGACACGGTACGGCAGTGATGGGCTCCAGGCGATCAATTCCCAGGCTCAGGCGATCATGACCGGCTGCGGTGACATCATGATCGCCGCCGGTCTGGAGCATATGAGCCGCTATCCTCTACTGGCCCCCTTGGAGGCTGCGTTAAAGAGTGGATACCCCATGAGCGCCCACCCCAACTTTGAAAGAAGAGGCGGGTATGTGATGCCGGGTACTGCCGCGGAGATGATCGGTGAAAGATATAATCTGCACCGAGAGGATATGGATCGGTTTAGCTTATGGAGTCATCAGAAGGCGGTGAGGGCGATGAGGGAGGAGGAGTGGTATAAAAAGAGGATCGTGCCTGTCAAGGTGGAGGTGGATGGCCAGCCGACAAGGATTGTGGATAAGGATGAGACCCCCAGGGCGATAGCTCTAGATGACCCGGAGGCTGCCTGGGAGCAAATGCAGCAGCTTCAGCCCAGGTTTAAGGAGGGGGGGCAGGTTACCGCGGGAAATTCCTCGGCGATTGCCGATGGGGCTGCGGCGATAATGCTGATGTCAAAGAAGAAGGCAAAGGAACTGGGGCTTGAGCCCATGGTGACCATAAGAGCGATGGCGGTAGCTGGGGGGGACCCGTTTACCCATTTCCTCGCCCCAATTTCGGCGATAAAAAAGGCGCTGGCGCGCGCCGGGCTTACCATGGATGATATCGAGGTCTGGGAGTGCCTTGAGGGTTTTGCCTCGGCGGTGCTCGCCTACTGCAAGGAGTTTGGGGTAGCCTATGACGACCCCAGGATAAACCCAACTGGCGGGTCGATCGCTATCGGGAATCCCATTGGGTGCAGCGGGGCTTTATATTTCACCGAGATGGTTCACTGGATGGTACGCCACAACCTGAGGTGGGGTCTGGTGTCCATTTCTGGCGTCCACGGGGTGGGGACAGCCACCATTGTTGAACGGGAGAGATAATTTGTGCCCACCCACCCGCCATGAGATCTGTTTCTGGGGGACACCTCCAGACCCCCTCTGGACTCCCCCTTCCACAATACCAGAGGATGCTAAAATCGATATGTTGGTGGGCCGTTAGCTCAGGGGTAGAGCACCTGACTTTTAATCAGGGTGTCGCTGGTTCGAATCCAGCACGGCTCACCACAGCTATTTAGACGGCCTTTTTGGCGAGCCCTGAGTGGACGAGTACATGGAAACCGAGCCGTTCAAGGTTTTCCAGGCGTGCATCGCCTGGACGTCAGGGGCTGCCGGTCAATTCGAAGGCCAGGTAATACCCCCCTTTGACAGCGTCTGGGGGGTGTGATATATTTCCCCTGGATTCGGCCTAGCTCCGTTGTTGGGTCAGTATGCCACGCATTCGGATAACCGAAAGGAGGAGAAATGAAAGGATTTGAAGGTAGGATGCTGGAGGTCAATCTAACCACCGGGGACATTAAAAGCTCCACCGTGGATAAGGGCACGCTCCGCAACTATATCGGGGGCAGTGGTCTAGCGGCGAAACTCATGTTTGACCGCGTTTCACCTGATGTTGATCCACTATCACTGGACAACATTCTATTCGTTCTGACTGGGCCGACCAGCGGCACAAATATCCCTGGCGGGGCGCGCTTCTCTGTGTGTGCTAAGTCGCCGTTAACCAATATGTTCGGGGAAAGCTCCTGCGGTGGCAGCTTCGCCTATGAGCTGAGGTCGGCCGGCTGGGATGGAATCATCATTGAGGGCGCATCAGCTAAGCCGGTGTACATGGTCATCAAGAACGACAGGGTGGAGATCAAGGATGCCTCTGGCCTGTGGGGCAAGGGCACCCACGAAGTCACCGACCGGCTCAAGGAGCGCCACGGCGATAAGAAGAGGGGGACCCTGGTGTCGATAGGTGTAGGTGGGGAGAACCTGGTCAGGTTCGCCGGGGTAACCAGTGAGAAGAGGAACTTCGCCGCCCGCTGCGGCTTGGGGGCGGTGATGGGCTCCAAGAAGCTCAAGGCCATATTCGTTAAGGGGGACGGCAAGGTACCCATCGCCGACCCGACCCGGTTCAATGCCAGGCGCAGGATCGTGCTCGACAAGGCCAAGGAGAGTATCGCTATCCAGTTCCTGAGTGCCCAGGGCACCAATGCGGCCATGGCGATAAGTGCCCTCACCGGTGACCTGCCGGCCAAGAACTGGACAATTGGCGATAACAGCGCTATCTCATCCAAGATCGATGGGAGCGTCCTCAGTGGCCCTGACTTCCTCATCGGCACCGATTCCTGCCGCGGCTGCATGGTGGGGTGCAAGCGGGTGGTTCACATCACCGAGGGCCCGTACAAGGGCATGGAGGGCCCGGGGCCGGAGTATGAGGGGGTTGCCAGCCTGGGCAGCCTGCTCATGATCGGCGACATGGCGGCGGTCATCAAGCAGAACGAGAGGTGCAACGATCTGGGGTTGGACGTCATCTCCTGCGGCGCCACGCTCGCCTTTGCCATGGACTGCTTCGAGAACGGCCTCATCACCACTAAGGATACCGACGGCATAGAGCTGAAGTGGGGCGATCATGCTGCCGTTATGAAGATGATAGAGAGGATAGCTCGGCGTGAGGGCTTCGGAGACGTGCTGGCCGAGGGGTCAAAGCGCGCTGCACAGAAGATCGGCGGGAACGCGTCTGATTATGCCGTTGAGATCAAGGGGATGGAGGTCCCGATGCACGACCCCCGAGCCAACTACCTGGCGGGGGTGGGGTATGCCACCGGCGTTCGTGGGGCGTGCCACACCAATGATAGCTGCTATGCCATCAGCACCGGTATCTTTAACTGGCCGGAAATCGGGTTGCCTCTCGACATCAATGTCAAAAAGAACGAGGGTGTCGCCGAGTTTGTCAAGCACGCCCAGGACCTGGGACAGATATATAACGCCGCTGTGATCTGCTACATGCTCATACTGGCGATCAACGGGGAGGACGTGACGGAATTGGTGAGCGCGGCCAGCGGCTTCGATTATACCTTCAAGGAGCTTGAAGAGTGCGGCGAGCGGATATGGCACACGAAGCGCGGCCTGAGCAACCTTATGGGCATCACCGCGGCGGATGACCGGTTGCCGAGGCAGATACTGACGCCACCCAAGGAGGGCGGGGCTGCAGGCCAGGCCCCCGACCTAGCTTTCATGCTGAAGGAGTTCTATCCGGCGAGGGGTCTTGGTGCTGACGGCCGCCCATCAAAGGAGACGCTGGATAGGCTAGGGCTTTCCGAGCTTGCGGTGAAGCTTCATAAGTAGCGGCTTTCTCGCCATAAGAGCGGGCTCGTGCGGCGGTTGATCTGCCCTCACCGTTGACCCTTGACAGTGTCTGGGGGTGCGTGATATATTTCCAGTGGATCCACTCTCGTTCCGTAGTCGGATCAGCACAGGTAATGGCTCTTGAATAGATAATTGTAGTGGCCGGGCTGGGCCCCGGCCCTTTTTCACATTAAAGCGGCGTAAAGATGACACTAGCCCTTGAAGGGATAAGGATAGTCGACCTCACCTGGCTCGGGCCCGGCAACTTCTGCTCCATCATGCTCGGCGACCTCGGCGCGGACGTGATCGAGGTCTATGAGGCCCACCCCGAACGCCGCGGCGCACCGTATACGATGCTGTTCGATCCCTCTCGCCCCGGCCTACGGAACTGCCGCACCATAGGGATCGACCTCAAATCGCCAGCGGGGCGAGATGTCTTCTACCACCTGGTTAAGACTGCCGACGTGGTGATGGAGGGTTTTCGGCCGGGGGTGATCAAGCGTTTGGGAGCTGACTACGATACCGTTAAAGAGATCAACCCGCGAATCGTGTATGCCTCACTGACGGGCTACGGGCAGTCTGGGCCCTACCGCGATCTGGTGGGGCATGACATCAACTATATAGCCATGGGTGGTCTTTTGGGGTTGACCGGGCCTGCCGGCGGGGCGCCGGTTATCCCGGGAACGGTGATCGCTGACTTTGCTGCCGGCGGCATGTCCGCCGCCATCGGGATTCTGACGGCGTTGCTCGCCCGTGAGCGGACGGGCCGGGGGCGGTTTGTGGATATGTCCATGCTCGATGCGGTGGTGGAGCTGAACATCTTGGAGATAAACCCCTACCTATGTGGTGGTGCCGTCCCCCACAGAGGTGAAACTATGTTCAGCGGTAAGTACCCCTGGTATAATGTATATGAAACGAAGGACGGGAAGTACATTAGCCTCGGCGCGCTGGAGCCGTGGTTCTTTGCTAACCTGTGCCAGCTTCTCGGCTGTGAGGATTTCATTCCCCACCAGTTCGATGAGGGTGAGAAGCGGGAAGAGATGTTCTGCTATTTCCGCGATACCTTCCTCACCAAGACGCGGGATGAGTGGTTCGCGCTGCTGCGACAGAAGGACACATGTGTTGCCCCGGTCTACGACATCGATGAGCTGGAATCCGACCCCCACCTGATCGCCCGCCGCATGATCCTTGAATTGGACCATCCCACTCTCGGCCGGGTGAAGCAGGTCGGCTCGATGCACAAGCTCTCGGATTCCCCGGTCGAGGTGCGTAACTGGAGCACGCGCTTCGGCCAGCACACCGATGAGATCCTGCGCGAGCTGGGCTACGATGATGCTCGCATCAGGGAACTCCGTGAAGCGGATGCCATCGGCTAGGGGATGAGCCATGTTTAAGACCACGCTCACCAGAATGCTGGGATTAAATACCCCATCGTCGGCGGGACCGAGGTCGCTCGGAATGCTATAGCCATCATGGGTTGGGGCTGCCAAGAGAGCCTAAAAGAGAACCTAAGAAATAAATCACTAAAAAGGGGGGACTATATTGGATCTAGCTTTTAGCGAAGAACAGGAAATGCTATGGAAGTCGGCTCGTGACTTCCTGGCTAACAAATGCCCTAAAACCTTGGTTCGTGAGATGGAGGAGGATGAACAAGGATACTCTCCTGAGCTTTGGAAGGAGATGGCTGAGCTGGGCTGGCTAGGACTTCCTTTCCCTGAGAAATATAAGGGTGGAGGATTCAGCTTCCTCGACCTGATAGTGCTCCTAGAAGAGATGGGGCGCGCTTGTCTTCCCGGTCCCTTCCTCTCCACCGTAGTCCTTGGCGGTTTACCCATCCTGGAGTGGGGGAGAGAGGAGCAAAAGCAATATTTCCTGCCCAAGATATGTACAGGAGAGGCAATCCTCACTCTAGCTCTTACTGAACCCAGCGCCAAGTATGACGCTGCCTCTATCCGGACTTCGGCAACACCCGAAGGAGATGATTATCTAATAAGTGGGACAAAACTCTTCGTTCCTGACGCCCACATTGCAGACTGGATAATTTGTGTCACCAGAACAGCAGAAACAGCCAATCCTGAAGAAGGGATCTCTCTCTTTCTCGTAGATGCCAATAGCCATGGGATAAGCACCTTCGTGCTTAGAACCATTGCTGGAGACAAGCAGTGCGAGCTGACCCTCGAAAAGGTGAGAGTACCGCGGGGAAATATCTTGGGGCAATTGGGTCAAGGTTGGGGAATGGTGAAGAGGATTATGGAATGGGCAGCACTTGCCAAGTCCGCAGAAATGGTAGGGGGGATTCAGCAAGTCATGGAGATGACTGTTAATTACGCCAAGGAAAGGATACAGTTTGACCGCCCCATTGGCAGTTTCCAGATCATCCAACATTATCTAGCTGACATGTCCATCGATGTCGATAGCGCTCGCGTTAGCTTATACAAAGCGGCGTGGATGCTCAGTGAGGGGCTCCCCTGCACCAAGGAGATCTCTGTTATCAAAGGATGGATCAGCGAGGCTTATAGAAGGGTTACCGCTCGAGCACACCAGATCCACGGCGCAATCGGCTTCACCAAAGACCATGACCTGGAGCTTTACTTTAGGAGGGCTAAGGCTGGGGAGCTTTTCTTCGGGGACGCCGATTTTCATCGCGAGGTTGTGGCCCAACAACTAGGGCTCTAGGCTAGCGAAAGGAGTATGGTGGACTTTCGTATCACTGAAGAGGAGAAGGCCTTCCGAAAGGAGGTAAGGGATTTCATTCAGGAGGTGTTACAGGAGGTGTTACCTTCTGATTGGCAGGGGGTAGACCCTGGACCTGAAGAGGAGGCAAGGGAGGAAGTTTACCAGTTTGCCGTGGAGATATGGCGCAGGCTAGCGGCTAAAGGTTGGATAGGGTTGGGCTGGCCTAAGGAATATGGAGGTCAGGAAGACCCAGCGAAGGACTGGATCCTGAAGGAGGAGCTAATCTATCACGGGATACCAGGGATGGACATGGCCGTAGTTCAAGGCGACCTGATTTTGCAGTTCGGCACTGAGGAGCAAAAGAGGAGATTTCTCCCTCCCATTAGCCGCGGAGAAGTAAAATATGCCATAGGGATGAGCGAGCCCAATGTCGGCTCAGACCTCTTCGCCCT
>CAZOVW010000039.1:0-10034 GCA_964583545.1 uncultured Dehalococcoidales bacterium
CTGGGTCCTGCGCGGCAGAAGGCTATGAACCCCGTCAGGTCCGGAAGGAAGCAGCGGTAAATAGTGGTTTCTGGGTGCCGCAGGGTTACCTGGTCAGAGCTGGCTGACAGGGGCAAGCCAGTGGGCAGGATCGACAGCGGGTGCACGACCTTTTTTATCCAAAAGGATCGCGGCTTGCTCCTCAATCGTACCAAGAGGGAACTTCGCCGTCTCGACCTTCGCGCAAAGAAGGGGCTGGGACAGCATTTCTTGGTCGATGAGCAGGTGCTCAGGAGGCTGATCTCGGCAGCAGAGCTTACCTCCAGCGATACCGTGGTTGAGGTGGGACCCGGCTTGGGCATATTGACCAAGGAGCTGGCGAAAGGGGCTGGCCGCGTTATCGCCGTCGAAGTCGATACTAGGATGGCTGCCACTCTCCAGGAAATTTTTGCCCTATGGCCCAGTGTCACCATTATCAATGCCGATATCTTGGAGAGCGAGCCGGGGTCGCTGGCAGGCTTTGAAGCCCCATATAAGGTAGTGGGCACGCTCCCCTACTATATCGCCTCCGCGGTGCTGCGCCATTTTCTGGAGGCCCAGCTTAAGCCTCGTCTTATGGTAGTTACCCTGCAAAAGGAGGTAGCTCAGGCGATAGTGGCCCCGCCCGGCAAGATGAGCTTGCTTAGCGTCAGCGTGCAATTCTATGGCAAGCCCGCTATCGTGGACTATGTTCTGGCACGAAGCTTCTACCCACCGCCGAAGGTGGAATCCGCTATTGTGCGCATCGACCTATATGAGCGCCCTCCGGTGGCAGTGGCGGATGAAGCCAAATTCTTCAGGGTGGTGCGCGGCGGTTTTGCAGCGCCCCGCAAGCAACTGCGCAATTCCCTGGCCCAGGGTCTTGAGATATCATCGGGGGATGCTGTCGCCCTGCTGGAGGAAGCGGGGATAAGCCAGAAGCGGCGTGCGGAGACGCTGAGCCTTGAGGAGTGGGCCACGGTTTATCGGGTGTTCGTCGAGAAGCGATGCTAACCCTCTCTGCCTATGCAAAGATCAACCTGACCCTTGAGGTGCTGGGCCGGCGTGCAGATGGCTACCATGAGGTTTCCACCGTCCTCCAGGAGATCGACCTCAAGGATACGCTTTCCTTTAAGGAGCATCGTGGGATAAGCCTGGATTGTGACCCTCCTGACCTGGCACAAAATCTGGCGCTTGATGCGGCGAGGCTGCTTCAGGAGGTGGCTAGCTCGCAGAAGGGGGCAGCCATCTCCATAAAAAGGGGCATTCCGGTCGCCGCAGGGCTGGGGGGTGGTGCTAGCGATGCCGCAGCGACCCTCAGAGCCCTCAATGAGCTTTGGGGATTGGGCCTGTCGCTGGATCAACTGCTCCGGTTGGCATCCAGGCTCAGCTCTGATGCCGCCTTCTTTTTCTATGGAGGCACCGCCCTAGGGGAAGGGCGCGGCGAGCGGGTTACCCCGCTACCCCCTTTCCCACCTTCATGGGTAGTGCTCTTTAGGCCGCCTGTTGCTGTTCCGCCACGTAAAACGGAGAGCCTCTACGCCTCCCTGGATCCATCCCATTTTAGTGAGGGGCAATTTACTAGGAGAATGGTGGCGCTACTTCATCAGGGAGGTGAGCCCCCACCCTCTTCCTTTTGCAACACCTTCGAGAAGGTTGCCTTCACCGCTTATGCCGGGATGGAGGGGCATTGGCAGCGTTTTTACGCGCTGGGTGCCGATAATGTTCATCTCGTAGGCGCGGGCCCCACCCTGTTCACCATGGTGCGGGATAAGGCTCAAGGGGAGGGGATATGTCGCTCCCTTAGAAGGGAGGGGCTGGAGGCTTATCTTGTTCAGACCATGGCGCGGCGTTAACACTCCTTTGGCTAGCTTAGTTCGTCGCCTCTCCTGGCTAGGGGAGCTAAGCGGGAGGACGAGGTGGCTGCTGATGGCGGCGATCGTTATCTCGATTGTGGCCCTTTGCTACGCCATCATTCGCCTCTCCCCCCAGCTTGAATCGTTTAAGGAATACGGCCCTATTGGCGCCTTTTTGGTGGCTTTTATCTGCAGCACCACTGTTATTTTCCCTGCACCTGGTTTCCTCGTCATCTGGGCTATGGCCGCCAGTCCTGCCTTTAGCTGGCCTTTGGTGGCCCTGGCATCAGGTGTGGGGGGCGCTCTGGGGGAATCTGTGGCATACCTTGCTGGTTACGGTGGGGTGGTGGTCATCCATCCCGAGCAGTCAAAGTTGTATAAAAGAGCGGAATACTGGATGAGGCGCCACGGGAGTGCGACCATCTTTATCTTCTCCATTACTTGGCTTCCTTTCGACTTCGTTGCCATCGCCGCCGGGGCATTGCGGTTTCCCTTCTGGAAATTTATGCTGGCGAACCTCGCTGGACGCGTGCCGCGGTCTTTCCTCGGGTGCTATTTGGCCTATGTGGGGTGGGAACTAGCGTCCCTCCTTTGGGACTCGTTGCGCGGGATGGCGTGGTGGAACTGGGTGCTCATCGGTGTTGGTGTTGTGGTTATTATCGGGGGCATCATAATAATATGGCGGCGCCGGCGGGCAGGAAAATGATTTGCATTTTCGATGAATGAGACATTGACATGGAAGTTAAGCCTCCTTTTCTAGTCTCATATAGCATCACCACGAAGTGCAACCTGGCCTGTAAGCATTGCTACAGCGAGGCTACAGAGGATCGCGCTCCCGATGAGCTCACCACTGAGGAAGCCCTCAGGCTGATTGATGACCTGGCAGGCTGGGGAATCGGGCTTTTGGTCTTCGACGGGGGCGAACCGCTATTAAGGGATGACCTTCTTGAGATCGTTTCCTATGCCTCAAAGAAGGGGATAGTGACTGGGGTGGGGAGCAATGGAAGCTTCATCGATAAGAAGATGGCCCGAAAAATGGCAGAGGCAGGGGTGCAATCGGCGTCCATCTCCATTGACGGAGGCAATGCTGAGACCCACGACTCCTTTCGTGGCAAGCCGGGGTCTTTTCAGGAGGCTTTACGGGGGGCATCTGCCCTGAGGATGGGGGGCTTACCCCTTCAATTCAACATGGTCATTAGAAAAGGGGCCCTTTCCCAGGTTCCAGATATGCTTAAGCTAGCTGTGGAAAGTGGTGCCAATGCCGCTGAATTCTTCGACCTTGTAGAGGCTGGCCGGGCCAAGGAGGAGTGCCCCGATGAGGTGCTGGAGCCCGGGGAAAGGAAGGCCGTAATGGAGTGGCTGGCCGAGGCCCAGGCAGATTGTCCCATTCTCATCAGGGTGGCCGCCTGCCCGATGTATCCTTTAATCCTGAAGCAGCGGGGGATTCACCCCAAACACAGCCCCAAGGAGATGCTACGAAGAGTCCCTTACTACGGCAGGGGGTGCACCGCCGGGATGCCCTTCGGCTACATCGTCATCAGGGCAAACGGAGAGGTGAATCCCTGCATGCTGCTTCAGGTTAACCTGGGCAATGTGAGGGAGCGAAGCATCACCCAGATATGGCGGGAGTCAGCGATTCTGGGTCAACTCCGCTCGCGGGAACTCTTGAAGGGCAGATGTGGCGAATGCGAATATAAGCTGGAGTGCAGCGGGTGTCGGGGCCGAGCCTATGAGGTAAATGGCGACATGCTCGCCGCCGACCCGGGTTGCTGGCTATGAGCTAATAGGGTGGTTATTCCGTATCGATAAGCGCCCCCTTGAGTTCGGGATGCTCATCAACGCAGAGGTTACAAACAAATCCGATGCTGCAAGCCAGCTCATTAAACCAGATTTGCCCACAGTTTTCCACCGGCGCATTGTTAGACCAGGCCATGTGAAACCGCCGGCCGCATATCAGGCAACGGGAAACATTCTCCTCGTCAAGGGGTCCACTGCAGACCTCGCACAGCTCTGCCAATCTCTCCTCCTTTAACCCTCCCCCAGCCATTGGCGGACAAGGGCCTCCTCCTGTTCCCTGGTGCTCACCCGCCCATCGAGCTTTGCCTCCAGGAGCTTTTTCAGCATCTTTCCCAGGCGAGGACCGGGCTCCACCCCTAATCTTTTCAGGTTCTCCCCATCGAGGGATATCTTGACATAACGCAAATCGCTAAGGTATCGCTCCAGGTGGGAGCGAGCTGTTGGAGAGTCGCATGCTAGGGCACAAGCGGCGATCGCCATGGGGGGATAGTGCTTGAGCAGGCGGTAGATGGCGCTTAGGGGGAGGGCAGGGTCGGCTAGGGCGGGGAGATCCCCCTTCAGTCGGGGCACCTGTCGCATGTTTCGCCCTAATTCGCCGACTATATTGAGGCGGGCGATCAGGGTTTGTATATCCTCCTCGCTGAGGGGGTAGACGAGTAATAGTAAATAAAGAGAGGGGTCTGGTGTCGCTTTTTGGCGAGCCTCACGAAATCGCTCCGCCAGCCATCCATTACCTCTCAGTGAGGGATTGAGTTCCTGTAATACCCCCAGGATTTGGGCGCGCTCCAGGATTTGCTCGGGGCATTCCTCTTTCAGGATAAGCTCCAGTTCGTGCCTTATCCGGTCGCCGCTGATAGTGTCCAGCATTGATTTATGCTCGCGGAGCAGCCGCTCAGTATCTTGCTCCAGCTTAAAACCGAGCCTCTGCGCATAGCGAAGCGCCCGAAGAATTCTCGTGGCATCATCGATGAAGCTCCGCTCATGAAGGATGCGAATTAGTCCCCACTCCAGGTCGCTCCTGCCGCCGTGGGGGTCAAATAACTGGCCGAAGGACGAAGGGCTCAGGTCGATGGCCATGGCGTTTATTGAGAAGTCCCGCCTGAGAAGGTCGTCCTGGATCGTTCCCGGCTGCACTGTGGGCAGGGCCCCAGGTTTGGCGTAGGTTTCGGAGCGCGCCGTGACCAGGTCGATGCTCAAGCTCCCGCGGCGGAACTTTGCCGTCCCGAATCGGCGGTGGACTTTTTCGCTCTCCCCACCCATCCCCTCCACCCTAGTAAGCTTGCGAGCGAGTAATAGGGCATCGCCTTCCACCACTAGGTCGAAGTCCAGATTTGGACGCTCTAGGAGAAGATCGCGCACCGCCCCGCCGACAAGGTAGAGCCTCTGCCCTTGGGCCTCGGCTTCCTCCACGGCGATGCGGAGAAAGGCGAGGAGCTCTGTGGGCAGGCGCTCGCGCATTTTTGAGGCCAGGTTTTCCATCGGGCTCGATTATATCATGCTCGCCTTGACAAATCGAGGCTGGATAAGTATGTTGATAGTGGGGTCGAATCTTTGGCTGAATTTGCGGAATTACAGGACACGCTTGGCATCGCCTTCAAGGACCCCTCTCTCCTTCAGCAAGCGCTGGTTCACCGCTCCTACCTCCACGAAAATCCCGACTTTGCCCTGCCCTCTAACGAGCGTTTGGAGTTCCTGGGCGATTCCATGCTGGGCTTTGTTATTGCGGAGAAGCTCTATAAAGATTCTCCCGACCTCTCTGAGGGGGGGATGACCAAGCTGCGGGCGGCGCTGGTGCGCAAGGAAACACTGGCCCGGCTAGCCAGCTCCCTGAGGCTTGGCGATTACCTTTATCTGGGGCGTGGCGAGGAGGCCAGTGGGGGGCGCGCTAAGCAGTCCATCCTAGCAGGGACCTTTGAAGCGGTAATCGGGGCTGTCTTGATCGATCAGGGCTTTGCTGCTTGTCGGGATTTTGTGCTCCGGCTCTTCGCTGGCGAGATGGGGAGAGCCATCGAGCAGCGGCTTACTGACTACAAGTCTCAGCTTCAGGAGATCGCTCAGGCAAGGCATCGTGAGGTCCCGCTTTATCGAACCATTAAGGCGGTGGGCCCGGACCATGCCAGGGAGTTCACCGTAGAGGTGATTGTCGGCGGTAGCGTGATCGGCAGAGGGCATGGTAAGAGCAAGCGGGGGGCGGAGAAAGAGGCGGCGCGGGCAGCGCTGGAGACCCTGGCGCAAGAGTAACTTAACCGCTATTTGAGCACGCACGTTAAATTGTATCGAGGGGTCTTTTTGTGCTAAAATGGAGTGTTAGGGGCCTTACTGGCCGATAATATAAGGGGGGAGAGTTCCTGTGGATTTTGAGACCATTATTCTGAAAAAAGAGGGTCATATCGCTACCATCACCATGAACCGACCCGATAAGATGAACGCTTTGAATGAGCTTATGGTGCGGGAGCTGGTGTCGGCTGTGGATGATGTGGCCCGGGACGATGACGTAAGGGTGGTGGTTCTCACCGGCGCCGGGCGGGCCTTCTGCTCCGGTGCCGATGTGAGCGAAGGGGGTAAGGCTAGTGGGCTTAGCGGAACCCCTGTCGTGATGCGGCGTAACGTGCGGAACAGCTACCAGAAGGTGGCCCTCGGGCTACATAAGCTGGACAAACCGACCATTGCTATGGTTAACGGTGCTGCTGTGGGTGCCGGTTGCGATTTTGCCTTTGCCTGCGATATGAGGGTGGGCTCGGAGAAGGCCAGGTTCAGGAATGGTTTCGTGAGGATCGGGCTCATCCCCGGCGGGGGTGGCACATGGCTCTACACTCGCCTCATGGGGCTGGGTAGAGGGCTAGAGTTTCTGTTCACCGGCGATTTCCTTGATGCAGAGGAGGCGGCGCGCATCGGGGTGCTGAACAGGCTCGTTCCTGCCGCTGACCTGGAGAGGGAGACGATGGAGCTGGCACGGAAGATCGCCAAGGGTCCCCCGATAGCGATTCAGATGTCCAAGATGATGGCCTATAAGGCGCTTGATACGAACCTTGAGGCAGCGCTGGAGCAGGCAGCCGCCTGCCAGGCGCTGGCGCTTAGCTCTGAGGACCACCGCGAGGGCGTGAACGCCTTTATGGAGAAAAGGGAGGCCAAGTTTAAGGGTAAGTAAGGAGGGAGCCTTGATTGATGAGCTGAAGGTTTTCACCGGAAATGCGCACCCGACATTAGCTCAGGGGATCTGCGATTATCTGGGCATCCCTCTGGGCAGGGCTGAGGTCTTCGAGTTTAGCAATGAGAATATCTTTGTGCGCATTCTGGAGAATGTGCGGGAGCGAGATGTCTTTGTCATTCAGCCGATCTCATCCCCGGTGAATAAAAACCTGATGGAGCTACTCATCATGCTCGATGCCCTGAAACGGGCTTCGGCGGGGCGCATCACCGCAGTGGTCCCCTATTACGGCTATGGGCGTACCGATAAGAAGGACCAGCCAAGGGTGCCGATAACCGCACGGCTGATTGCCGATATGATGACGGTAGCTGGGGCTAACCGTATCTTGACTGTGGACCTCCACGCGGGGCAGATTCAGGGCTTCTTCACCATCCCGGTGGATGAATTGACCGCGCTCTATATCTTGAGCAGCTACTTCGAAGGTAAGGCCCTGAAGGATGTAGTAGTGGTGGCTACCGACATCGGCATCTCCAAGCGGGCACGCGACCTCGCGGAGCGGCTCAATACACCTCTGGCAATTATTGAGAAGCGGAGGGTTGGCAATGTCGATAAGGCGGAGACCCTCAATATCATTGGCGATGTCGCTGGGATGCGCGCCCTCCTGTTCGATGATGAGATCGATACCGCAGGCTCGCTAGTCACTGCGGTTGCCGCTTTGGAGGAGGGTGGGGCCACGGAGGTTTATTCCTGTTGCACACACGCCGTCTTCTCCGGTCCCGCCATCGAGCGGATCGCCACAAGCCCGGTCAGAGAGGTGGTGGTCACCGATACTATCCCCGTCCCCGAGAGCAAGAATAACGATAAGATCACTGTACTCTCCGTAGCATCGCTTCTAGGCGAGGCGATCCACCGCATCCACAATGGGCTCTCGGTGGGGGCGATGTTCGAGTAAGAAAAAAGCTAGGGTTTGATTATGGGCAAAAAGGGGAAATTGGTTGATGTGTATCGCGCCTCTGGTGAAACGGAGGCTCATGTTATAAAGGGCCTGCTGGAGAGCAATGGCATACCTTGTATCTTAAGGTCGGATGCTGCCTTTTCAGTCCACGCCTTCACCGTCGATGGCATGGGGGAGGTGGTGGTTTCCGTTCTGGAAGCGATGGCTGAGGAGGCCCGGGAAATAATCGGTGGTGAGTGAGCATGCTCAAGTGGCTTGGGAGCCTGGTGGATTCCAATGAGAAGGAGCTGAGGCGTCTCCAGCCCACGGTCGAGCGCATCAACTCCCTTGAGCCCCAGTTCGAGGCGCTCTCCAATGACCAGCTTCGCCGGAAGACCGATGAGTTCCGCACCCGGCTGGGGGAAGGCGAATCGCTTGACAGTCTTCTCCCCGAAGCCTTTGCTGTGGTCAGGGAGGCGGCAAAGCGCACCCTCGGCCAGCGCCACTTCGATGTCCAGCTTATGGGGGGCATCGTGCTTCACCAGGGGAAGATCGCCGAGATGAAGACCGGCGAGGGCAAGACCCTGGTGGCTACCCTCCCAATTTACCTCAACGCCCTTACCGGAAAAGGGGCCCACGTGGTCACGGTTAATGACTACCTGGCAAAGCGAGACTGCCACTGGATGGGCCCCATCTATCATCTCCTCGGGCTCTCTGTAGCCAGCATCCAGCACGAGGCCTCCTTCGTCTTCGACCCGGATCACGACTCAGGGGATGCGGCGTGGCGGCACCTGAGGCCCGTCAACCGACGCCAGGCCTATGAGGCCGATGTTACCTATGGTACCAACAACGAGTTCGGCTTCGACTACCTCAGGGACAATATGGTCCTCGACCTCTCCCAGTGTGTGCAGCGCCCCCTTCATTATGCCATTGTCGATGAGGTGGACTACATCCTCATCGATGAGGCGCGCACCCCATTGATTATCAGCGGGCCAGCGGTAGAGGCAGCGCAAAAATACCAGACCTTCGCCAAATTGGTCCCTCACCTGCAACAAGAAGTGGATTACGAGGTGGATGAACGGGAGAGGGCGGTGACCCTCACCGATGAGGGCATCTCTAGGATGGAGAAGTTGCTCAAGAAGGAAGGGCTGTTGAAGGCGTCCGATCTCTATGACCCCTCGAACTACATGCTCACCCACTATCTGGAAAGCGCCCTCAAGGCGCACGTCCTTTTCCGCAGGGACCGTGAGTATGTGGTCAAGGATGGGCAGGTAATCATCGTTGATGAGTTCACCGGGCGGCTGATGCATGGCCGTCGTTACTCGGAGGGGCTGCACCAGGCCATCGAGGCGAAGGAGGGGGTTCAGGTGCAGCGGGAGAATATAACCCTTGCCACCATCACCTTCCAGAACTACTTCCGCCTCTATGAAAAGCTTGCCGGCATGACCGGCACTGCGGTCACCGAGGCTGAGGAGTTCCATAAGATATATAAGCTTGAGGTGGTAGTCATCCCCACAAATGAGCCCATGATTCGCATCGACAACCCCGACCAGATCTACCAGAATGAGGAAGCGAAGTTTCGCGCCGTGGCCCGGGAGATCGAAGAACGCCACACCGCGGAGCGCCCCGTGCTGGTGGGCACGGTCTCCATCGAGAAGTCGGAGCACCTGAGCGAGATGCTGCAGAGGAAGGGCATCCCCCATGAGGTGTTAAACGCCAAGCACCACGAGAAGGAGGCAGGCATTGTAGCACAGGCAGGGCGACTGAGAGCGGTAACGGTCGCCACCAATATGGCAGGGCGAGGGGTGGACATCATACTCGGGGGCAATCCTGATGGCAGGGATTCCAATGACTGGCAGGTTGAGCACGACAAAGTGGTTCATCTCGGTGGCCTTCATATCATCGGCACGGAGCGCCATGAGGCAAGGCGTATCGATAACCAGCTCCGAGGGCGTGCCGGGCGCCAGGGCGATCCGGGAAGCTCCCGCTTCTATGTATCGCTGGAGGACGATGTGGTGCGCCGCTTCGGTGGCGACCGGGTCAAGGGCTTGATGGAGCGGGTCCATCTCGATGAGGACATCCCCATTGAGCACTCCCTGGTGAGCAAGGCCATCGAGGGTGCCCAGACCAAGATCGAGGGCTACCATTTCGACGTCAGGAAGCACCTGGTGGAATATGACGATGTGGTGAATAAGCATCGCGAGGTGATCTATAGCGAGCGAAGGAAGATCCTGAGCGGCGCTGACATCAAAGCGAATATCCAGTCCATGATCACGGAGGAGATTCAGGGCCTTGCTGCCGC
>CAZOVW010000040.1:0-9967 GCA_964583545.1 uncultured Dehalococcoidales bacterium
CTCGGTTTACTATTATTGAGGACATCCCTTATGACCGCCCCAAGACTACCATGCGTAAGTTCCAGATGTGCCCCCAGTGTCAGCAGGAATACGACGAGCCCTTGGACCGCAGGTTTCATGCCCAGCCCAATGCCTGCCCCGAATGTGGCCCCAGCTTAGAGCTAGTTGACGCTAATGGCAACCCTGTGGCATGCCACGATGCTATTAAGGCTACAAGCGAACTCCTAAAAGCGGGGAGAATTTTAGCGCTCCGGGGCCTGGGCGGATTTCACCTTGCTTGTGACGCTACCGATGAAGAAGCGATAAATCTTTTAAGAAGCAGAAAAAGGCGTCCCGCTAAACCCCTTGCAGTTATGGTGGCCACTCTGGAAGATATTGAAAGGCACTGCCTGGTATCGCCCGAGGAGAGAGCGCTTCTTCAGTCTCCAGAATGCCCCATCGTGCTCTTGAGGTGGAAGCATAGCTCATCCGATATCTCCCAGGCGGTAGCCCCAAATCTAAGGTATCTCGGGATCATGCTCCCCTATACGCCGCTGCATCATCTTCTATTAAGGGAGAGCGGCCTTCCCCTGGTGATGACCAGCGGCAACCTCAGCGAGGAGCCTATTGCGAAAGATAACGATGAGGCGCTAAGGAGACTTGGCGGGATTGCTGATTATTTCCTGCTTCATAACCGGGACATTTTCGCCCGCTACGATGATAGCGTCTATATAGTGGAGGGGATGCCTCAAGCGATCAGGCGAGCCCGGGGCTCTGCCCCATATCCCATCTTCCTTCCTTTCAGGTCAAAGCAAGTCCTTGCCTGCGGGGCGGAGCTGAAGAATACCTTTTGTCTTACCAAAGAGGAGCATGCCTTCCTCAGCCAGCACATCGGCGATATGGAGAACGAGGAGACTCTGGAACATTTCGGAAATACTATTGAGCTTTATAAAAAACTATTTCGCATCGCTCCAGAAGCTATCGCCCATGATATGCATCCGGAATACCTTGCCACAAAATACGCCCTTCAGGTTGGTGCGGCGCAAGGGTTAAGCCTTATCCCAGTACAACACCATCACGCCCATATTGTAAGTTGCCTGGTTGAGAATGGGGTCAAAGGACCCGTTATCGGGGTCGCCCTCGATGGTGCGGGATATGGCATCGATGGCACAATGTGGGGAGGGGAGTTCCTGCTCGCCGATTGGGGCCGCTTCCAAAGGGCAGGGCATCTGGAATATGTGCCGCTGCTCGGAGGTGAGGCGGCAATTAAAAAACCTTACCGTATGGCTTTAAGCTATCTCTATACTTTGCTGGGAGAAGAATTCTCTCTGGAAGGTCTGCCCATCAGCAGGCGCCCTCCCGCTGAGCTTGACCTATTACGACAGCAGCTAAAGCGGGGGATAAACTGTCCTTTGACCTCAAGCGCCGGGCGGCTTTTCGATGCCGTTTCCGCCTTAGTGGGGGTGAGGGAAGAAATAGATTATGAGGCTCAAGCAGCCATCGAGCTAGAGATGCTGGCTCCAGAGGAAGCGGGTGAGTTCGAATCTTATCCCTTCTCTATTAGTGAGCATCAAGTAACGAGGGTTATAAAGTTGGGGGAACTACTCTCAGCGGTAGTTCATGACGTTAGAAATCAAGCCCCTATCTCCATAATATCGCTCAAGTTTCATAATACCGTGGCTCAAATGATCCTCGAAATGTGTAAATTGATCGCCAGGGAGACCGGCATAACTCAGGTAGCGTTAAGCGGCGGAGTTTTTCAGAATCGGCTACTCCTCAGGCTAGCCACCGCTGCTTTACAAAGGGAAGGCTTCAGCGTGCTTACCCATAATCTTGTGCCCTGCAATGACGGTGGGATTTCCCTGGGACAGGCAGTAATCGCCAATTTTGAACTGGCACAACCGGAAAAGTGCTGAGAAAGTCCTTCCTGTCATTGCGAGCCGAAGGCCTAGTGTCATTGCGAGGTCGCCTAAGGCGACCGAAGCAATCTCACCTGTTCTCCTCCCCTCACTGAGATTGCTTCGTCCCCCGACAAGTCGGGGTCCTCGCAATGACAATGGAAGATTTCGTTCGGGGGGCGCTCCTCGCAATGACACTGCGTTTTTCAGCGGTCTCACCGGAAAATAGAAGAATATACAAATATTAGGAAAATGTGTTTGGCAATCCCTGCGCTCATTAAGTCTATAGAAGATAAAGAGGCTGAGGCTGAGATCGGCGGCATCTCACGCCGGATCAGCCTGTGGCTTACCCCGGAAGCCGAAGTGGGGGACTATGTACTGGTCCATACCGGCTATGCGATAAATGTCCTGGATCAAGAAGAGGCTGAGGAAACCTTAAGGCTCCTCGAAGAAATAGCAGAGCTGGGGGGGGAAGGCGAGATTGTCTAACAATCCTCCTGTCATCCTGAGCGGTCTCTGGAGAGACCTCCTACGAATTAGGGCCAAACCTTCGGTCGTAGGAGGCATCTCCTGATGCCGATTTTAACGGTATTAGGGAGAAAACCATGATAAAGAAAAGTCACCATCCGCATCGTTCGGCACTTCGTCATGGCCGCGTTTCCGAATTGGGCTATGCTTACTTCATCACTAAATGTACATTAGATAAGGGAACCAATGTCTTGGTGCGTCAAGATTGCGCTGAAATCATCATCGAGAGCTTGAACTGGCTCAAAGACCACCACATAGCACATGTATGTGGTTTTGTAATCATGCCGAATCACTACCATACTGTGCTAGGATTAGCAGATGATAAAACGCTTAGCCAAACAGTGGAAAGTGTGAGCAAATACACGGCACGGCGGATAAACCGGATTCTTGGACAAATAGGTAAGTTTTGGGAAGAAGGCTTTTATGATCATTGCATTCGGGAGCAGCGAGATTATGACGACATTCTTGAGTATATGCATGGTAATCCCGTTAGAAATGGCCTTACTGAGTATCCCGGGTCATGGCCATATTCAACGGCGAATCCGAAATATGCCCAGCTTATTGATTGGGAGTGGCTAGGGCCAAACCTTCGGTCGTAGGAGGCGTCTCATGACGCCGATATTAGAGTTCGGTCTCTGGAGAGACCTCCTACGAATTTGAACCTCGAGGGAGATAGAAGTTGAGATTTATTACGGAATTTCGGCGCTCTGACCTGGCCGAGGGGCTGATCTCCCAAATTCACCGCCAGTCCAAGACCCCGGCACGTTTCATGGAGTTCTGCGGCGGCCATACGGTAACTATCTTTAGATATGGCATCCGCCAGATTTTACCCGCCATTATCGAAATGGTATCCGGCCCTGGCTGCCCCATCTGTGTTACGGCAAACGCTGACTTGGATAAGGCAATTGCCTTGGCTCAAATCCCGGAGGTAATCATTGCCACCTTCGGTGACATGATCAAGGTCCCCGGGAGCCACACTAGCTTGCAAGAACTCAAGGCTGACGGCGCCGATGTGCGTATGGTATATTCGACCCTGGACGCCCTTAAAATAGCGGAGGAGAATCCTACCAGGTCAGTGGTCTTCCTCGGCATCGGCTTTGAGACCACCGCCCCCACCATCGCCGCCTCCATCCTCCAGGCAGAGGACAAGCAGGTAAGGAACTATTATGTTCTTTCGCTGCATAAGCTTTGCCCCCCGGTGATCCGAGCCCTTCTTGACTCAGGCGAGGTCAAGCTTCACGGGCTGATATGCCCCGGACATGTAAGCGTGATTATCGGCTCCCATCCCTGGGAGTTCATTGCCCGAGATTACGGCATCCCTTGTGTTGTCTCTGGTTTTGAACCTTTGGACATCCTGCAATGCGTCGCTATGCTGGTGGCTCAGACTGAAAGGGGACGCTCTGAAGTGGAGATCGCCTATCGAAGGGGAGTGCGTCCTGAGGGCAACGAGGAGGCGTTAAGGCTTATGGAGCGGGTATTTGAGCCCTGCGCTGCCGCTTGGCGAGGGATCGGGAAGGTTCCCGACAGCGGCTTAAGGATTAGAAAAGAATATCGGCACTTCGATGCGGAGCTCGCTTTCGAAATCGACCCTGGCCTGCCTTATGAGCCTCAGGGCTGCATCTGCGGCGACATCCTGCGGGGGGTTAAAACACCCCTCGATTGCCGACTCTTCGGTAGCGCTTGCACCCCACAATATCCCGTAGGACCGTGCATGGTCTCCTCCGAGGGCACCTGCGCGGCGTATTATAATTATGGGGAGGGGCTGTGACGGGTGAGTTCGAAAAGATACTGCTCGTCCACGGCAGTGGGGGGAAGCTGGCCCATGAGCTGGTGGAGAAAAGCTTTCTTAAAGCTTTTGATAATCCCCCTTTGGCCAAGTTGGACGACTCAGCCGTTATTGACTTCAGCGGAAGGCTAGCCTTCACCACCGACAGCTATGTGGTGAGCCCGATCTTCTTCCCCGGTGGAGACATCGGGAAGCTCGCCGTCTATGGCACGGTAAATGACCTGGCGATGTCCGGTGCCAAACCGCTCTATTTAAGCCTTTCTTTCATCATCGAGGAGGGGCTTCCCCGAGGCGAGCTAGCGGAAATCGTAGAGTCTGTGCAGAGGGCTGCTGAGGAAGCAGCGGTGAAAATCGTTACCGGAGATACCAAGGTGGTGCATCGGGGCAGCGCCGATAAGCTCTTTATCAATACCGCTGGCATCGGCATAATACCGGAAGGTGTCGATATCTCCGGAAGCAATGCAACCCCTGGGGATAAGGTGCTGTTAAGTGGACCTATTGGTGAGCATGGCATAGCGGTGCTCAGCCAGCGGGAAGGATTGAGCTTCTCCACCCGGCTGGAGAGCGATTGTGCGCCGCTTAACAGCTTAGTGGCTGAAATGTTACAAGCCAGCCCGAATATCCATTGCTTGAGAGACCCAACTAGAGGAGGGCTGGCTACTACCTTAAATGAACTGGCAAAGCAATCGCAAGTAAGCATCAGGATTGATGAGGAAAAGGTCCCGGTGTGTGAAGAGGTGCTCGCTGCTTGCGAGATGTTGGGCCTTGACCCCCTTTATGTTGCCAATGAAGGCAGGCTAGTGGCGATAGTTCCGGCTGAAGATGTTGATAAGGTTCTCAAAGCAATGCGCGGAAATCATTATGGAAAAGAGGCCTCCCTCATCGGTGAGGTGAGGGCTGAGCATCCCGGCCGGGTGGTAATGAAAACCCGGTTAGGGGCCTCCCGGATCGTCGACATGCTGGTGGGCGATCCGCTTCCCAGGATCTGTTAAATGCACGAACTTGCCATCACCCAGAGGATGCTCGACCTCGTCCTGGAACAGGCGAAGAAGGTCGGAGCCGAGAAGGTGGAAAAGATCAACTTGCTCATTGGAGAGATGAGCGGGGTTGTTGATGAGAGCGTGCAGTTCTACTTCGATTTCCTCAGCAAAGGAACCATCGCCGAGCGGGCTCGTCTCTCTTTCAAGATGGTTCCTACAATGGCGCGGTGTCGCGGCTGTGGTCAGAGCTTTGAACTTAAAGAATTTGACTGGGCTTGTCCTTACTGTCAAGGTAATAGTATGGAGATTATCGCCGGTCAGGAGCTATTTGTAGAAAGCATTGAGGTGGAAGAGCATTGACAAATGGTACAAAATGTGTTCTCATATAACCTACAACCGAACCCTCGGGGTTCAAATTCGTAGGAGGTCTCTCCAGAGACCGAAATCTAGTATCGGCGTCAGGAGACACCTCCTACAATCGAACCCTCTTGGCAGGGGCAATGAAGTGGAGCATTTAATTGGCGCTTGGGCTTCGCGGAGCGAGTAGCGGAACCGACCGATGGGTCAGTTTTATTCTTGACAGGAGTTTCGCATGAGCAGCACTCAGAAGGGGACGATACTAATTATCGAAGATGAAGTTGGGTTTAGGCGTGTCTTTCAAGATGCTCTTACCGATGAGGGCTACAATGTTCTAGTTGCTGAAGATGGTGAGAGTGGATGGCAATTGGCAAAATCACAAAAGCCAGACCTGATTTTATTGGATTTGGTCTTGCCGAAACTTCATGGGCTCGAGGTTTTAAGAAACGTTCGTGCTGACGCAACAACAAAAGATACTCCTGTTATTGTTGTTACAGTATTAGGGGAACGAGAAGATATTCGAAAAGGTCTCGAGTTAGGAGCCAATGATTACATGACAAAGGGGTCTTATTCGCCAAGCGAAATATTGAGGAAGATTCGCCTGGAACTACACCTGAAACGATCGCTCACCGGAACCCTGGCATCAGGCGCAGGCCGCACCCCTAAGGGAAGTGAAGCAATGAAAGTACTGGTAATCGAAAGCAGCGAGGAGGTAATAAAGGATATCTCCTTCTCCTTACGGCTGCGATGGCCAGAAGCCAGGGTTGCCTCTGTTGACGGATTACACCGCATAGAGGTGGTAGAAGCTGAATTGCCTGACCTGGTCATGATGGATCTCTCTTTACCCGGTGCTTTGGACCTGCTCGGTGAAATTCGCGAGTTTTCCGATGTCCCCCTGATCGTCCTCGCTGAGAAGGAAAACGAGATGGACAGAGTTAAGGCTTTAGAGATGGGAGCTGACGATTACATTACTAAGCCCTTCAGCACCATTGACCTATTAGCCAGGGTAAAGGCATTGCTCCGTCGTACCAACGGGGTTGGCTTCAAGCGAGCCTCTTCGCCCTTTGTCAGCGGCGAGCTGGTGATCAATTTCGCAACACGCGAGGTTTTCATCTCAGGGGAGCGGCGCAGACTGACCCCCATCGAATATAATCTGCTCTCCTACCTGGTAAGAAATGAGGGGAGGGTGGTTAGCCATCACACCCTGCTTGAGAAGGCATGGGGGTCGGAATATATCAATGATGTCAACTTTATAAAGCAATATATCTATCGCCTCAGGCAAAAGCTTGGGGATGATGCCGACAATCCACGAATGCTCCTTACCGAACGGGGTGTAGGCTACAGGTTCATGAGGCCTACCTGATCCCTGCGCAGAAACCGCTTAAATCAAAGTAAAGATCGGTCTCTGGAGAGACCTCCTACGAATTTGGGCTGTAGGAGGCGGCTCATGACGCCGATATAAAGGGGTCGCCTAAGGCGACCCCTTTCTTTTTCTCCCCAAAATTCCACCAAATTTCTACCATTAAATTGCGGAGCCATTATAAATCGGTAGGGGAATGGTAAAGGGCTAAACCTTGTCCAGATCCTTCACGGTGAAGCCGAGGTCATGCAGAATAGCTGTAAGAGTGCCTTTGGGAATATCGCCTCGGGTCCGGGGAATGGTGGTGAAGTGCTTGTTCTGTGGGTTCCACCAGATTTCATGGGAGCCTGGAGCTTGTCGGACAAACTCGCACCCCAATTTACGGAGTTTCCTGGTCAACACCCGGTAGGTCATAACGGCACGAGGAGTTCAACATGAAAGGGTGGTTCAGCAGCTTGAAGTGTGGGAGGAAGGGGGACGCCTTTTTGTTGCATTGCCTCTATCAGGGCTTGAGCAACACCGGGCGCCAACTGCAACACCTTTTCCACTGTTTCAGCCTGAACCAAGAAACCGGCGAGAAGGGGGCTGGTAGCAAGGTAACCACCTTCCTCCAGGGGATGGATTTCCAGAGACAAAATGAAACTTTCCATGGCGTTAAATATCATAGCAAAGCCTGAGGGGTAAGTCAATGCCGAAGTGTCGGCCTCGGGGCAGATATGCGTCTCAGGGCGGGAGGATAATAAGCGGTCAAAGTATACAATCCTGTGTAAGGCAATAAATCCTCTCTCCCCTGGCGGGAGGGAGTTAGAGGGATGGGGAATTTCACCCTATCCCTCTCCCATCAAGGGAGAGGGGACATATTAAGGCGGTCATTGCGAGCGAAGCGAAGCAATCTCGTCTTTTCCCACTTATATAAAGACAAAGCAGGCTATCCAAAAGGGTAGCTCGAAGGGGCTTAAAAACCGGGGTCCCCACAAAATCTTTGATTTTGTGGGGTAAAATCCCCTTCGGAATCAACTGTTCCCCCTCTCCTTCAAAGGAGAGGGGGATAAAGCGGGTTCCCAGAAAAATCTTAGATTTTTCTGGGTGCATACAGGGGGTGAGGTTTTTAGACAGCCTTTCTTTTTCTCCCCAAATTTCCACCAAATTTCCACCAAATTTCTACTAACTTCCACCTCACTGGCCACCTTTCTGTAGTAAGTTGTTATCAGTCTTATTTAGCACCGTCGGCAAAAGGTGGGGGCCCCCGCAAAATCAAAGATTTTGTGGGGTAATAAAGTATGAGCAGCACCCAGAAGGGAACAATATTACTCGTCGAAGATGAAGCCGGGTTTAGGCGTGTCTTTCAAGACGCTCTTACCTATGATGGTTACAATGTTCTAGTGGCTGGAGATGGTGAGAGTGGATGGCAATTGGCAAAATCAGAAAAGCCAGACCTGATTTTATTGGATTTGGTCTTGCCGAAACTTCATGGGTTCGAAGTTTTAAGGAACGTTCGTGCTGACGCAACAACAAAAGATACTCCTGTTATTGTCGTTACAGTATTAGGGGAAGAGAAAGATATTCGAAAAGGTCTCGAATTAGGAGCAAATGATTACATAGTAAAAGGGTCTTATTCGCCAAGCGAAATATTGATGAAGATTCGCTTGGAGCTACACCTGAAACTGAAAATTGGAGTCCAGATTCTTGTAATTGAGAGGGACGAGGTAGTGAGAGCCGAGCTAGGTTCAACCCTGGAGGAGGCGGGATTTGAGGTGGCAGTTGCTGCCAACCCCCTTGACGGGCTAAACAAGCTATATGAAAGCCGCCCTCACCTGGTGATCATGGCTGAGGACGTTGGGGGGGTCAACGGAGAGGAGCTCTGTTCGCGGGTGCGGGAGGTATCGTATCTACCCATTATTGTCCTCGGCAGCGATGAAGAGGTGGCTGGACAGATGCTGGAGGCGGGGGCTGATGCCTATATGATCAGGCCCCCGAACACTGCTGAACTGGTAGCCAGGGTACACTCCCTGCTCCGCCGAAGGAAGACTCGACTCGGAGGGGACAAAATCCGGGATGTGACCTCGATATAAAGGAAGGGAGAAGATGAATCAACAATTCAGCCGCAAGAAGATGAGAGGGGGTTCATAACGTGAAAAGGAAAATTGGCAAGTATATTTTAGGTGGCTTGCTAGTGTTAGGGCTGGTCCTAGGGCTGGCTATACCGGCGCTGGCTGCTGACACAGGAGCATCAATTTGGACGGATAAGGCGGATTACACTCCAGGGGAAACAGTGACCATATCGGGTAGCGGATTCTTAGTAAACGCGGAAGTTACTGTTACTATTGAAAGGCCAGACGGTACGAACGATACAGTTTATCCTGTGCCCGTAGCTAACGAGGCTGGCGGTTTCACCTGTGTGTATCAGCTAGACGGGATAGCAGGAACATATGCAGTAACCGCGACCGATGGAACAAACATCGCAACAACAACATTCACGGATAAGCCTACATACCGGATAAACATAAGTACAATCAACGGATATTCGTCACCATACCCAACAAATCTCACAAACCCTATCCATTTAGCTGGCTACGCCAACTCCACTGACTTTGCAGGTCAGGCATGGCAGTACCAGGTCCAAGTCGATTGGGGCGATGTCACAGTTGATCGGAATTCGACCGTTAACTTTGTCGTCAGTGATAAGGATTTCTCAGGAAATTGGTCGTCTAGCCCCGACCATAACTATGCAGCGGGGGGCAACTACACCATCATAGTAAAGTTGTACCACGTGCAACCCCCTGGGGCCGAATCTGGTAATGCATCTGCAACAGCAAACATAACTGTTGCCCCTTCGACTGCAAACATAACAGTCACGACTTCCCCCTCAGGTCTGAACATAACTGTGGATAGTGTTAACTACACTGCGCCCCAGACATTTAGCTGGGTTGTAAATTCGACGCACTCCATAGGCACGACCTCTCCGCAATCGGGTGGTACGGGGACACAATATGTTTGGACAAACTGGAGCGATAGTGGCAATATCACCCATAATATCACCGTCCCCAACGCTTCGACCACGTATACCGCGAACTTCACG
>CAZOVW010000041.1:0-9882 GCA_964583545.1 uncultured Dehalococcoidales bacterium
CCAAAAAGCCCAGGAGCGGGATTCCCTCGATAATACTAACTGGAGGAAAATCCGTTTAGTTTAGGAATAGGGAATAAAGGGGGTGCAAGCCCCCTTTATTCCATTATCGAGCAGTCCCCGCGAGAACAGCCTTCACCATATCATGATTCCTATTTAATCTTACGGTTCGTACAGGTCTTCCGTCCTCGGGATGAGGCACCTTGTCGTCCTCTAAGAGGTTGACTCGTACGGCAAGGTCAAGAGTGACCGCTTTTTGTTCAAATGTGTCTCCGAAGCCTAGACCAGGTGCCATGTATTGCTTTATAAAGTGGCTTCGCACGACATGTGGCAAGCGCCGTTCAGCCTGATCTAATTGTCATATCAGAGGTGCCCACTTGTTAAGTTCTGCTGGATCAAGCCCAGCCAAGACTTGTGCAAGTTCACTGGCGTCGATTGCTTTTAAGCCTAGCCTTTGCTCGAGCGGATAGAACGCTTTGGCTAGGCTTAAGAGTTCTGGGGCGGTTTGAGGGCTGATAGCGCAGACATAAAGGCTCTTGTGCAGCCTGTTTCCCCTGCGCAATACTTCACAGTAATCAGAGTCACCTGCGCAGAGTATCATATTATTGATAGTAGGTTCGTCTCGAAAAAAATCGTCAATGGCGAAATTCATCACCGGATCTGTCCGATCCTTCTTGCTTTCTGATCGAAGTACCAGTTGGGCTCGAAACTGCGGGGTTTTCTCGATCTCTCTAGCTTCTTCGGGTCTAAGGGTCCAATCACCGAAGATATGTGCTTCACGCAAGGAACCTATCTCAGCGGCGATTTGCTTGATAGCCTCGAGCAATTGCCCTATGGAGATGTCGTGTGGAACCCTTTTTTGGAAACAGTTCCAGAGACCCTTACGTATGTTTTCATAATCCATAAAGATAGCAACTAATTCACGAGCCATTTAGACAACCTCCCCATTTATTATACCATAACTTCCATTAGGTAACTCTGAAATCATGCTATCCTTCTTGTGCATACCCGAACTTCCTCAAGTTGCCCGCGCCTAGACATAAAATTATGAATAACCCTCAATTGAAGCACCTATTGTAATTCCTGACATTTTGTAGTATCATTATGTTGAACCGCGGGGGAGCTTAACGGCTGAGAAGTCGATATATCGGCTAACCCCTGGAACCTGATCTCGGTAATGCGAGCGTAGGGAAGCGGGATTACTAAGACCAAGGGTCTGGAACCGAAAACCTAGGCTCTTGGCCTTTTTATTTCGAACGATGCTAAAAAGGAACGCAATCCGAAAGCGGGTAGAGGTTTTACTGGAGCTGGCAAATAGTTAGTTCGAAAAGAAGGAGGATGAGGTGACGCAATTAGAGTTAGCAAGGAGCGGGACCATCTCCCCGGAGATGAAACTTGTCGCCGAAGCGGAAGGGGTGGCTCCAGAGTTCATCCGGCAGGGGGTCGGGGAAGGCAATATCGTGATCCCGGCAAACCCGAGCCACAAGCTCAGTCAATACTGTGGCATCGGGAAAGGACTGAGGGTGAAGGTCAATGCCAATATCGGCACCTCATCGGACTACGGGGATATGGAGAGCGAGCTGGAGAAGCTGAGGGTCGCTATCGAGTATAAGGCAGACACAGTGATGGACCTGAGCACCGGGGGTGACCTCAGCGCCATTCGTCGCGCCATCCTTAAAGAAAGCGCCATCCCCCTGGGAACCGTACCGATCTATCAGGCGGGCATCGAAGCTATTGAAAGGAGAGGGGCGATTGTAAAAATGACCCCCGATGACCTCTTTCATGTGATCGAAGAGCAGGCTGAGGAGGGCGTCGATTTTATGACAGTGCACTGTGGGGTCACCCGCGAAGCGATTGAGCGACTGAAGCGCCAGGGAAGGGTCACCGACATCGTCTCGCGAGGGGGAGCCCTCCTCCTCGGCTGGATCCTTCATAATGAGCAGGAGAACCCGCTATACGAGCAGTATGACCGCTTGCTGGAGATCGCGCGAAAATTCGATGTGACGCTGAGTTTAGGCGATGGGCTGCGTCCGGGCAGCCTGGCCGATGCCACCGATAGGGCACAGGTGGAGGAGCTCCTCACCCTCGGAGAGTTGGTGGCGCGCGCCTGGGATGCCGGGGTCCAGGTGATGGTGGAAGGCCCCGGGCACGTCCCGCTGGACCAGATTACCGCCAATGTCCAGCTAGAGAAGAGCCTCTGTAAGGGGGCACCCTTCTATGTGTTGGGACCGCTGGTAACCGATATCGCCGCCGGCTACGACCATATCTCTGGCGCCATCGGTGGCGCTATCGCTGCCATGGCGGGTGCCGATTTCCTGTGCTATGTGACCCCATCGGAGCACCTCGGCCTCCCCGACGTGGATGATGTGAGGGAGGGAGTGATCGCCTCCCGGATCGCCGCCCACGCCGCAGATATCGCTAGGGGGGTAAAGGGCGCCGGGGAATGGGACCGGAGGATGTCCGAAGCGCGCAAGAACCTAGACTGGGAAGAGCAGGTGAGGCTATCCCTGGATCCCAAAAGAGCGCGCCGGGTGCATGAGCAACATGCCACCTCAGGGGCTGCCTGTAGCATGTGCGGCGACCTCTGCGCCCTTCAAATGGTGGCGGGTTTCCTGGGTGCTAAGGTGGGGAAGTGCTAGGAGAAGGAGAAACCAAATGACCATATTCCATCCAGTGGCGGAGAAGGATGTTACCAGAGCCATCGTGAGTAGCTTTCTCCGCCAGCTTGAAGATTACGCAGAAAGCGATGTAATTATCGTGGGTGGCGGGCCTAGCGGGCTCATGGCGGGAAAGGAGCTCTGCGCGAGGGGAATCAAGGTCCTCATTGTGGAGCGGAACAACTACCTGGGCGGTGGCTTCTGGATCGGGGGGTATTTCATGAATAAGCTCACCATTAGAGCGCCGGCGCACCAGGTCCTCGATGAGCTGGAGGTCCCCTATGAGCAGGCCGGCGAGGGGCTGTATACTGCCGATGCTCCCCATGCCTGCGCCAGGCTTATCGCCTCAGCCTGCGATGCAGGAGTAAAATTCTTATCCTTGACCCTGCTTGAGGATGTGATCCTCCGGGATGATAATCGGATGGCAGGGGTGGTGGTCAACTGGAGCCCCATCGCTCACCTGCCGCAAGAGATCGCCGCCCTCGACCCGGTGCCCCTGGAATCGAAGGTGGTGATCGATGCCACAGGCCACGATGCCAGCGTGGCAAAGAAGCTGGAGCAGCGCGGGTTGATGAAGACGAAGGGAGAAGGGGCGCTCTGGATCACTGGGTCAGAGGATGCGGTGGTGGAGCATACCGGCGAGGCTCACCCCGGGCTCGTGGTCTGCGGCATGGCGGTTGCCACAGTCTATGGGCTGCCCCGCATGGGCCCCACATTCGGCGCCATGCTCCTCTCGGGCAAGAAAGCGGCGGAGGTCGCCGCGGAAATCCTGCAACAGGTAGCCGCTCCTTAAGGGATGGCGGAAACGGGCGAAAAATGAAGGCAGAGATAATATCCATCGGCACCGAACTCCTGCTGGGAGAGACTACCGATACCAATGCCTCTTACCTCGCCTCCCAGTTGCCCACACTGGGGATCGACCTCCTCTGGGTCACTCAAGTAGGCGATAATCTAGAGAGGTTGAGGGAATGCCTGGAGCGAGCCTGGGGCCGCTCCGATGTCGTGCTCACTACAGGGGGCGTAGGCCCCACCGAGGATGACCTCACCCGCGAGGCCATTGCCGAAATGTTTGGCGAGGAGCTGAGCGTGGACCCGAAGCTGGAGAGAAGGCTCAGGGAGCTTTTCGCCCATCGCGGCTTCCCCATGCCCGAAAGCAATATCAAGCAGGCTACCCTCATCCCGTCAGCCCGGGCGATCCCCAATCATTGGGGCACTGCCCCCGGCTGGTGGGTGGAGAAAGGGCGAAAAATCTTGATCGCCATGCCCGGTCCCCCAGCGGAGGTTAAGCACATGTGGGAGAAAGAGGTCTCGGAGAGGCTGCGGGAGAGGCTGAGGCACGAGATCATCCTGTCAAGGACCATCAAGACCTTCAGCTTGGCAGAATCAGCCGTGGCTGAGATGGTAAGCACACTTCTCTCCTCAACCAATCCCACTACCGCCGTCTACGCCAAGCCTGACGGCATTCACCTGCGCATGACCGCCAAAGCTAAAACGAGGGAGAAGGCGGAGGAGATGATCGCCCAACAGGAAACCGAGCTCCGCTCCCTCCTCGGCGATGTCATCTGGGGGAGCAATGAGGAAACCCTAGAGGGCCTGGTGGGCGCGCTCCTGGTAGAAAAGGGGCTTACCCTAGCCACTATGGAATCGTGCACAGGGGGGCTTCTCGCCAATACCATAACCGATGTTCCCGGGAGCTCCAAATACTTCAAAGGGGGGCTGGTCGCCTATACCAATGAGGCGAAGCTCTCCTACGGTGTAAGCGCCTCCCTCATCGCCCAGCACGGCGCCATCAGCCCTGAGGTAGCGGGGGATATGGCGGGGGTGGCAAGGGAAAGGCTGGGGGCGGACATTGGGGTGGGCATCACCGGGGTGGCCGGCCCCACTGAGGTGGAGGGGAAGCCTGTGGGCACCGTTCACATCGCCATCGACGATGGGAAGGAGAGAAGGCTTATTCTAGGCATTTACCCCCCACTGCGCCACGAGGTGAAGCGCCGCGCCACCTACCATGCTCTCTTCGAACTGAGACGAACGTTGCTTTCCAAGAAATAGCTACACTTGCGTCGGTGCCCCCCTTGACAGATGCCCCAGTCTCGAAAAAACGCAAGCAAAAGTATTGCATTATGCTGAAAAGTGTGCTATTATCGTCAAAACGTTGGTGTCCCGATATATCGGGGCAAAGAAGGGGGGACTGGTTCTTTGTGGACGAGGATGAATTATTGTCTGTGGAGGAGATGACCAGAATCCTGAAAGTGAGTAAGCCCACCATTCAACGGTGGTGCCGCGACCGGAAGCTCCCCGCAGCAAAGATCGGCAAAGCCTATCGCATCAGAAAAGAAGACCTGGACAGGTGGTACGAGGGGAAGCTTCTCGATGTAGCGAAGCGGTAATTAAGCCTTGACAATCTATTAAACTCCACTCTCCCCAGTAAATGGGGGGGTGGTTGTATTTTGTTTAAGAGAAAGGGGGTTGAGATGCACCTGATTATCGACGGTTTTGGGGCCAATCCCAAGATGATGGAGAGTGAAGAGCTGATCTACGAACTCCTGGACCACTACCCTTCCCAGATTGGGATGATTAAAGTGGCACCGCCACAAGTTTTCAGATACATCGGCTCAAAACCCGAGGATTGGGGGATATCGGGCTTCGTGCTTATCGCAGAGAGCCATATCAGCATCCACACCTTCCCAGAAAGACGCTATGTCAATATAGATATCTTCTCCTGCAAGGACTTTGACGCGGAGCAAGCGATCAGGGAGCTCAAGGACAGATTTGAACTTGCTGAGCTAAAGACTTACCTCCTCAAGAGGGGTTTAGAATACTCCCGTATGGAAACGGTGGGCTTGAAAGCGATTTAGCCGCTCTCTTCGACTAAAAAGACTAACTAGACATCGTAGCGCGAGGCTAAGAAGTCATACTACGTAGAGTTCGAAAAGGGGGAAAGTGGAAAAATTTGAAAAGCCGATCACCCCTTTCCCTATATCTCAGGGATGCTCTGTCTCCGAGCTGGTGCAGCGGATGGCGGGGACATCCTTCCAGGCGAGAAACCTGGCTCGCGGCGTGGAGATATGGTCGCAGATGCTAGGGGGGGAGCACACTATCCTCCTGGGACTCGCTGGCGCGATGGTCCCGGCGGGGATGCGCCAGGTTATAGTCTACCTCATCGAGAACCGCCTCATCGACTGCCTGGTATCGACCGGCGCCAATCTCTTTCACGACCTCCACGAGAGTGTGGGAAGATTCCACTGGCAGGGCGATAGCTCTGCCGATGACCGGGAGTTGGCAAGCGCAAAAACCTATCGAATCTATGATACGCTCCTCTCGGAGGAGGAATTCGACAAGACTGAGAAATTTGTCATCGATTTCTCCTCCTCGCTGGAGCAAGGCCGAGCCTATACCACAAGGGAGTTTTTCTTTCTACTTGGCAAAACGCTCCTAAGCCAGGGGGAGGAGGTGGGGATACTCACCGCTGCCGCCAAAGCCAACACCCCCATCTACTGCCCTGCCCCCGGGGATAGCGTGTTTGGCACGGCGCTCGCTGCGGCGCGGGTGAAAGGGGGAAGCCGCTTCCTCTTCGATGTGATTAAAGACATCGTCGAGATGATCCAGATTGACTGCTCCGCCCCCGCCACGGGGGTGATCTTCATCGGCGGAGGCACGCCGAAGAATTTCATCCAGCAGGCGGAGCTTTGCGGCTATATTTTCGGTAAGGAGCTTAAGGGGCACCAATACGCCATCCAGATCACTACCGACTCCCCGCAGTGGGGAGGGCTGAGCGGTTGCACCTTCGATGAGGCCCGCTCCTGGCGGAAGATTGCCACTGATGCAGCTACAGTTACCATAAACTCCGATGCCACCATTGCCCTCCCCATTATAGTAAGCGCCCTCAGCGAAAGCTCCACCAAGCTCATTGAAAATAGAAAGAAGCCCTCCTTCATTTTAGGAAAAGAATTGACCATCCGATGAACAGAGAGCTTTTTTACCCCCGCCGAAACTTCGCCGCACTTCCACCCCAATATGCCGACTTCGAAACATCAAAAGTGGTGGTCCTACCCGTCCCCTACGATAGCACCACAGACTGGAGAAGCGGCTCCCGGGATGGCCCCATGGCAATCATCGATGCCTCCCAATACTTGGAACTCTACGACCATGAGCTTGACCGGGAGAGCTACCTCGTGGGGATTCATACCTTGCCCGAACTCCAGCCTTCCAAGAGAGGGCCGGAAGAGACCGTAACGCGTGTTTATAAAGTAGCAAGCGACCTAGTTCAAAAAGAGAAGTTTGTGGTGATGCTCGGTGGGGAGCACTCGCTCACCGTCGGCATGGTGCGGGCCTTTAGGGAGAAATTCGATCGACTCTCGGTATTGCAACTGGATGCCCATGCCGATCTCCGAGATGAGTATGAGGATTCAAAATATAGCCATGCCTGTGTGATGAGGAGGGTACTGGAGTGCTGCCCAATTGTTCAGGTAGGCATTCGCAGCCTGAGCCAGGAGGAGCACCGCTTCCTTACCCAAAATCAACTGCGCCCCTTTTTCGCTCAGGGCTCCCCACTGGATGAACTGGACGAAAATGAAATCATCTCCGCCCTCTCCGCGGATGTTTATATCACAATTGACCTTGATGTCCTCGATCCGTCGATTATGTCAGCGGTGAGCACCCCGGAACCCGGGGGCATCAGCTGGCATGAAATATTGAGGGTATTGCGGCGGGTGGCGGAGCAAAGACGCATCGTGGGCTGCGATGTCGTAGAGCTCTGCCCCAGGGAGGGGCCTTCATCCTGTGCTTTCCTCGCCGCCAAACTTGCCTACAAGCTCATCGGTTTTTCGACCTAGACGCTACGTTACAGAAAGCCGACCCACACTTTCAAGGCTATTATTACACCAGCCTATTGACCCCACTCAGTCGCTAATGTAATGTAAGAATAGCCTAAGTAACGTGTGTTAGAACGAAAAGAGCGAAATGGGCAAGTCGATTCAACTGGGCAAGATCTTTGGCATCCCCTTCAGGCTGGACTATAGCTGGTTTCTCATCTTCATCTTTATCACGGTGATGCTCTCCTATTTTTATTTCCCTAGCAGGTATCCTCTGTGGTCTCCAGCCTTCTATTGGATCGTGGGCATCACCACCAGCCTTCTCTTCTTCGCCTCCGTGCTGACCCATGAGCTCGCTCATAGCCTCGTGGCCATAAGAAGCGGCATCCCGGTAAAGAGTATCACTCTCTTCTTCTTCGGCGGCGTTGCTCACATCGGAAAGGAAGCGCCTCGCCCCACCACCGAGCTAAAGATGGCTGCCGCAGGGCCACTATGCAGCATCGCGCTCGCTGCCCTATTTTATGGCCTTTTCCTGTGGAGCAGAGGATTCAGCGAGTATCTGGCTGCCTTAACATTGTGGCTTGCCTATATCAATGGAATCCTCGCCGTGTTCAACATGATACCGGGCTTCCCCCTCGATGGCGGGAGGGTGCTGCGCGCCATCATCTGGCTGCTCACTGGAAACTATATGCGAGCGTCACAAATTGCAACGATGGCTGGGTATGGGGTTTCATATTTATTTATCCTCGGTGGCATCATCATCCTCATCTTAATGGGCTACCTCGATGGCCTGTGGTTCATATTTCTCGGTTTTTTCCTCAATAGCGCCACCCGCACGACCTATCGCCAGACCACGCTGCGCGAGTCCCTGAAGGGGGTCACCGCTCAAGATGTGATGACCACAGAATTCCCCCGCGTTCCGCGCCACCTCACCATCAGAGAACTGGCTCAAGGGCCGCTACTCACCACCTCAAGCCAGTGCTTCCTGGTTACCGATGGGGAGGGTGTGGCCGGGCTACTTACCCTGCAACAGGTAAAGGCGGTGCCCCGGGATCACTGGGATATCACCACCTCAGGACAGGCGATGACCCCCGTGGAAAACCTGAAGATGGTCCAGCCCACTGATGAGGCCCTCACTATCCTCGAGGGAATGGACGAGGAGAATCTAGACGTGGTAACTGTGGTCAGAGAGGGGAGGATTGTCGGGATGATCCTGCGCGATAACATGCTCCGCTTTGCCCAGAGGCTCCAAGAGCTCAAGGTGTAAACTGCGCCAGCTCATAGATCTTAACTGCCCCGAACCAAGTCCCTCACAGGAGCTAGAAATACCCGCTTCATCGGTTTATAATAGTCACCGGGGTGAGGGATTGGATATAGAGAAGCTGAAAGCGAGGGCGATGGGGGAGGTGGATGCTCACCGAGAGGAGCTTATTGAGCTGAGCCTGAGGATTCACCAAAACCCCGAGCTGGGCTTTCAAGAGGTAAAGGCATCCAGTTGGCTGACGGAATACTTAAAAAGAAACGGCTTTAAGGTCGAAAAGGGGATTTGCCAGTTGGCCACCGCTTTTCGCGGGAGCTATGGCTCGGAGAAACCGACCATCGCTCTTCTTGCAGAATACGATGCCCTGCCAAAGTCGGGACACGCCTGCGGCCACAACATAATCGCTACCGCTGCGGTGGGCGCTGCGGTGGCCCTAAAGGGTGCCATCGACGAGGCGGGAGGTAGTGTCGTCGTTATCGGCACCCCCGCTGAGGAGATTTATGGGGGCAAGGTGGTCATGGCCGAAAGGGGTGCCTTCAAAGATATGGATGCCGCCATGATCGTGCACCCCAGCGTGGCGGACATGGCAAGCATCCAAGCCCTGGCCTGCATCGGTCTGGAGATAGAGTTTAAGGGCAAAGCAGCCCACGCCGCCGCCTATCCCCAGGAAGGGGTCAATGCCCTGGAGGCGATGGTCCAGGCCTTCAGCGGGATCAATTCTCTCAGGCAGCATATCAGGGAGCAGGCTCGCATCCACGGCATCATCACCCAAGGGGGCGAGGCACCAAATATCGTGCCTGCCTACAGCGCGGGGAGCTTCCTGGTACGCGCCATAGATGAGACCTATCTTGATGAATTAAAGGAAAAGGTGCTAAACTGTTTTAAGGCAGCATCTCTGGCTACGGGGGCTCACCTGGAGTATAAGTGGACGGCATATTACGCCCCGCTCAAGACTAACTTTGCTCTAGCAGAGGTGTTCACCAAGAATATGGAGGCCCTGGGGCGCAATTTAGGGCCTGCCCGAGAGAGAGCTCTTGGCTCCAGCGATGCGGGCAATGTAAGCGCGTTGGTACCCACCATTCACCCCATGGTAGCCATCGCCCCGCCGGAGGTCTCGCCCCACTCTCCGGAGTTCGCCGAGGCAGCTGCCTCGGCG
>CAZOVW010000042.1:0-9187 GCA_964583545.1 uncultured Dehalococcoidales bacterium
GGGCATGATAGTCCATGTATCTACTGATGGCCCGCGCCGCTCTGTAGACGGAGGGATAGAAGGCTAGGTTGTTCTCCGCGCACATTGCCCGCGTGATATTAAGGGTCTCCATGCCAACAGCGGTCTCTACGCCATGGACGACTACTACCTTTGGTTTGTGGAGGTGCTTAAAGACCTCCATTTGCCGGCCTCGCTGGTCAATGCAGAACTGGCGGAAGGGGCCTTCCTCAAACGGCTCGATGTCAGGCGAAATCTGCCACAGGAGCATATCAGCCTCTGTCCAGTCATCAATGGCCTGGAATACGGGGGTCCAGTCGTAGCTGTAGGGCCCTCCGTCAAAGGGATTTCTCAGCATGGTGCCCGCTACGGGGGCATAACGCCTGAGACCTGTCACCAGCTCCTCAGGAGCAGGGGGAAGGCTCAGGCCCCCTTGCTCGCATTCGTCGGAGGCTCGCACGCTGGCACCACCACCAATACCTATTACCGCTACCTTCCGTCCCCGGGGAAGGGAAAAGAACAGGAAGGTTACCAGCAGGTCGACCATCTCTTCGAAGTCCTCCACCCGGATGGCGCCAGCTTGCTTAATGAGCGCTTCCCATACTGCGTCATTGCCAGCCAGCGCCCCGGTATGTGAGACCGCCCCCCGGCTGCCGGCTGCGGTGCTGCCTTTCTTAATAATGATCACCGGTTTTTTTGTCGCAGCCTCAGTGAGCACCTTTCGCAGCCACTGCCCATCCCTGGTCCCCTCAATGTAGGCGGAGATGACCTCGGTCTCCGGGTCATGGGCCAGGTAATCCAAGAGGTCGATTTCATCGACGTCGCTGGCGTTCCCGTAGCTCACTACCTTGCTAAAACGCACCCCGCGGGCGGCAGCCGCCTTGACAACGAGGAGCGAGTAACTCCCGCTCTGCGAGATAAATCCCACAGGCCCTGGCTCCATGGGGAAATCGGCACAATAGGTGATGCCAGAGCTAGGACAGTATATCCCCATGCAGTTAGGGCCGATGATGCGAACGCCGCCGCTGCGGGCGATGCTGACCAGTTCGTCTTGGAGCTGCTTTTGCTCCTCATCACCGATCTCGGCAAAACCAGCAGTGTAGAGATGAAGAACCTTCACTCCCTTGGCAATGCAGTCTTGAAGAAGCTGGCGCGTGGCCGCCGCGGGGATGATACAAATGACATGATCCACCGCTCCCGGGACATCCCGTAAATTCGGGTAGGCCTTCAGACCCGATACCTGGTCGAAGTTGGGGTTGATAGGATAGACCTCACCTTTGTAGCCGAACCGGCGTGGGGTATCTAAGAATAGCTGAGTAATGGCGTTCCACCCGCCCTCTTTGGCGCCGACCACCGCTATCGACCGGGGGTGGAAGATATAATCCAATGTCATATTCCGTTCCTAATCCGTTGCCTGGGCAATTCCTATGGAGACACCTTCATGAGTTGCTTCAACTGTGCAACTGCCGAGGGCAACACCTCTCCTGTTCGTTCCTCAAACCGCAGGTGAGCAACTCGGTCGAAAGGAGTTTCACCCTTATTGATGATCACCAGCCGAGCCCCAGATTCTAGAGCCGCTCTGGGCATGTCAGCAGCAGGTGTGACAACAAGGCTGGAACCAGCAACTACGAAAAGGTCGCACTTTTGTGAGTGCCAGTAAGAATCGGCAAGCTCCTTCTGGGGCAAGGGCTGGCCGAAGTTAACCACACTGGAAACCAGCTTGCCACCGCAAGAACACCTATCTAAACCAGTAGACTTATCCACTTGGGTGTGACAGCGATTGCACCGCAGCTTGGTGACGTTGCCATGTAGTTCTGCTAGCAAGTCAGGGCGGATCCCTGAGCTCAAGTGGAGGTTGTCTACGTTCTGCGAGATGAGGAAGCTCAATTTGCCCAGTTTCTGTAGCTCAACAATTGCCATGTGCCCCGCATTAGGCACGGCTGAAGAAAAATCTCTGGTTTTTGGCGGAAGCCCTCTTGCCTGGCGAGTCCAAATACCATCAGGTCCTCGGAAGTCCGGCAGACCTGATTCCGTGCTGATGCCAGCACCTGTAAAGACCACCAAGTGTTTTGCCCCAAACATCCACTGAGCTAGGGTCTTAATTCGCTTGTCCAAGTCCAATGGCACCATGTCCATCTAACACTAACATCGGAGCCTGAAGAGAACCTGAAGTCTTCCACTGCTTCCATTTTACGCCCATGGGCGTTTGACAGCAAGGGACAATGTCTGACATAAGGACCACCTGCGGAGGGCTATATCCCCTGCTCAGAGGACAATCCATCATAATGTGGACTAATGTAATGTATAGAAAGCTGCGTGTTCAGGTATGAGGTCTGTGTTTACAAAGCTCATTTTTGGGACTAAAATGGATAGGGCTGGGGTAGTTATCCCAGCAGTGAGAGGCCTTTTAGTAGCTGCGCCCTTTATCAAAACATGGGAGGGAGGTCAAGATGAAGGAATTACAAGATTATAGCGGTGAGTTTATCCGCGATCTAAAACTTGAGGATTTCTCCAAGACGGCGCTTATAAGGCTGTACGAGGCTGCGTGCAAGGACTATCTAGGGATAGATGGAATCTGGCTTACACTCATGAGGCAGAAATTTGGCGATGACATAGCGTTTAGTTACTCCAAGGAGGTTTGGGAACCGGGCACCAAGGGTGAGGCGTGTCGCACGCGCGAGGCACTGAATATCTGGGGAGACGATGTCGAGGCTGTTATGAAATATATCCAGACGAGTGCGTCGCTGGGAGGACTATTCCGTATTGATTGCGAGATGAAGGACAAGAATCATGGCATATACACCATCCACCGCTGCAACGCGCTCGAATATTTTGAGAAACAAGGGGATGAAGCGTTACTGAAGCAAGCGTGTTACGGGCTGTGCATCCCCTATAACCAAAGGTCGGCTGACTGGTTCAATCCCAAGATAAAGTGGACGGCTGTTAAGCTGCCTCCACGCAAAAGCAAGGACGAACCTGCCTGCGTGTGGGAGATCACGCTGGAAGAGTAAAGGGGGAGAGCGAAAAACTATACTATGAGCCGCCTTCGCTCTAAATCGCTTACAATATCCCCGAGTCCGAGCTCTTCCAGCTTCGCTTTTGTCTGAAGGCCACTGGCAACATCCCACCCCCTCAATTCATAGTACTCGTCCTTCATCGCTTCAAACTTCTCCCTATCCACCACTGCACCTTTCCGGGAAATTACCTCTCCATCCTTTCCTGGCGCCTGGCACTCAGGGTTGAGCCCAACGAATCTGAGTGGCCTGGTATAAAAGGACTTATCAAGTACGTCGCTCTCTCTCCCTCTGTGACCCTCCCGCGCCAGTATAGCCCTTTGCAGATTGAAGATCCTTTCACCTGTTCTGTACAATTCCTCCTCATCCACTTCCCTTCCGGTAACAGCCGAAAGCATCATGCTCTCAAGTGTGGGATCGCCCACATGGTCTTCCGAATACCTGACACTTGCCGCATTGTTCATGGGGAAGTCGCAGAGAATCAAGCTGTCCCTGGCATACTGGCGGTCCTGGATCATCTTTACTGCCAGGGCCTTCCCCTCATAGGTAGAGAAATCAACTGCGAGCTCGCTGCCCCAAAACCTTTTCGCGATGTTGCGAAATACATCGCTAGTGAGATAAGCCGTCTGAACCCCGTTGACCCAGTCCAGCCACTGGTACAGCGGCAGACCTATCGCATGAACCTGGTTGATCGGCTGACGTGGTTCCATGGCATACATTAGCCCGTGGGCAACGACCAGCCTCGGATCATATTCCGTAATGTGTCCAGCTTTCGATACGTAGTGGGTAACCAATTCCCTGGCTTTCTGCCCCACCGACTCGGCTGCTCTAACAGTCCCTTGGGCGAGAATATCCCCAAAGCCTTCCCTGAGCGAAATCTTCTTCACCATGTTTTCTATAAACTCAAAGCTCCCTAACTTCGATATGGGTATACCTGTAGACTCATCGGTCAAGATTCCCGCCCTATAGCACCTTGCCAGCCAGATTATCATTGCCATGATGGAATTTGTATCGACTCCGTATTCATCACAGAGCCTGTTTGCATGGAAGGGCACCTCAATGCTCTCAGGGACCCATTCCCCATAGTATCTTCTGGCTGGCTCCTGGTAGAACTGGGCAGACGTGCACATGAACTTGCCGCGTGTTCCATCTTTTGTCTCGCAGGTCGCTCTAATGCAGCCGCTGATGCAGCCATAGCAGGCAACCCGCTTCATTTTCGGACCTGGCATCAGCCCACGTTGAACTGTCGGTATGCCCCTTGTCAGCTCTCGGGCATATCTTGAGACTTGTCGAAGCCCTTCCAGGTCTGCGGCAGTTACTTTTCCACTGCCTCTCACAGCAATGGCCTTTAGTCTCTTCCAACCCATAACCGCTCCAAAGCCGCTCGAGCCAGAGGCATCGTCATCAGCAAGGACAATGGCAAAGCTGACCAGATTTTCGCCAGCAGGACCTATAGCTGCCACCCTTACCGAGCTTCCTAGCTCCGCTTTCAGGGTCTTGCGCACCTCAATAGCATTCATGCCCCAGAGATGGGAAGCATCCCTTATCTGAGTATTGCCGTCTTCTATCAGAAGATAAACTGGTTCGTCGGATTTGCCCTGGATCACAATTCCATCGTAACCGGCAAACTTGAGCTGGGCACCCCAGCTTCCTCCTAGATTGCTGTAGGAGAAGCGTTCAGGGGTAGTGGCTGGAGATTTGCCATAGATGCCCCATCTGGAACCAGCCAGTCCGGTGAAACCCCCTAAAGGGCCAGTCATGAATATCAAGCAGTTCTCAGCGTCGAAGGCGTTAATATCGGGGAGCACCTCGTCCCAATAGATCTTAGTAGCAATGCCCCTCCCTCCGAGAAACCTATCAACATAGTCTGCCGTGGAAACCTCAGCACTGCTTCCTGAGGACAAGTCTACCCTCAAGATCTTCCCCCTATATCCGAAGGATGCCATCTCTCATCTCCTCTATTTCATGCCGGATGGCATGGTGAACTGCCCGGGAAACGCTCATCTCTCCAGCTTGAACTCCCATTGGCAGCAGATCTCACTATCGCTCTTTCTGGGAGGTAGCTTAAGCGGAGTGACCCTGATATTCGGGTTGAAGTAATGGGCATGGATGCCCATGAGCCTTGGTTCCAGTTCCTGGCATATCTGCCTCTCTCGCCCCGTCCCCTCTTTTTCCAGGGACAACAGGGTGGGGCAAGTACGGTAGGTGAGTATGGCGTGGTCGTCGTTCTTGAGGTCTATATCGCAGTCGTAAAGCCACGTCCAGGGGCTAGCCTGTACGGCCTTCATTACAGTGACCACATCATCGCCACGGATGTTTAACAGGTTGCCTATCATCTTCACCTCATAGAGTGCGAGCTTTTCCCAGACCTCGGTGTCGCACTCGAAAGCCGTATCATTACCGCACTTATTCATGACGGTGAGATACCAGTAGCCGTCTATCCTGAGTATGTGTTCGGAGTACGCCTTGAGAAGCTTAAGCAGCGTCTCTCTGGTGAATTTTTCATTGCTGAAATTGGGGTCAAATTTGCCGCTGTAGTCCATTAATTCTGTCATGTCGCTCTCCTTGTTATCTTCATCATCTCGGCTAAGCCTGATACACCTTGCATAGCAGTGCCCGGTTACACCAACCCCCGGACAGCTCGTCGCAGGCCTCAGGCTCATCGAGGGTGAGCACATTGGCATTAGACTCCCAAACCCCGCTCAGACAAGGCTCGTTGGCAGCCTTCTCTGGGAACCACCAGTTAGCCTGGCAATTAACCACGTTGGGCAATATCCCGTCATTGTACCTTGCCTTCTGCTTGATCCTGCCTCTCCTGGTCTCGATGTAGGCCCAGTCGCCGTCACCTATCCCCAACTTTTGGGCCGTATCGGGGTGTATATCCATCAGCGGGTCGGGATGTTTCATCCGGCCCAGCTCCGGCTGCATGAACTCAGACTTGAACATGGGCATGAAGGTACCCCCCGTGTTCAAAATCAGGGGGTACTCCTTGGCAACCTCGGGAGTCCTGAACGGGCTTTCCGGAGGCTCTTCATAGTAGGGCAGTGGGTCATAGTCCAGCTTTTCTAGGATACTCGAGTAGAGCTCGACCTTTCCCGAGGGGGTAGGGAAGCCGGTCTTCTGCCAGGGTTGCAGGGCAAATTCATCCGGGAACAGTACCATTCTCTCTACAAGCTCGTTAAAGCTTATGCCCGTGGGTTTCAGCCGGTATTCACTGGCCTCCTCCAGGGTTTTCCAGGGCCAGTACTCCTCTCCCTGTCCCACGGCGAGGGCCAGGCCGCGGAAAAACTCGTATATGTCCCGCCGCTCTCCCAGCGGCGGTATCGATCTCTCGCCACCGATCACCAAGCTACCGAAGTCCATCATGTTGCTGCACATGACCCTCTCCATCCAGCTAGCACCTGGCAGCACGTAGTCCGCGAGTTGAGCGGATGGGGTTATCCACAGCTCCTGGACCACATTAAGTTCCAGGTTGGGGCTTTTCATCGCCTCATAGACCAGCTTGGTGTTGCCTGCCCAGGACAGCGGATTCGATCCCCAGGCGATCAGCGCCTTTATCGGATACGGCTTGCCGCTGAGAATAGCACGCCACAACATCGGCGTATGGGCATTCGTCTGGACACTCACTGGCGCCGGAACTCCATAAACCCGCTCAATATGTTCCGAGGTCAGGCTCCAGCCGATAAGGCTTAGCAGCCTGCAGACCTCGGCTCCCAATTGCTTTTGCCTTACTTCCGGAGGGAGGCGGTCTATCATGATGAGCTCTGCTTCGGTAATGAACTTGCCGCCATTGATCTTCTGTCCCGGGCGTGTGATTAACTCGCCGCCCCAGACGCCGAGGTCGCCGGTTATCGCCCGCATGATAACACGGCACTGTTCAGTGCGGGTGCCGTTCAACCCCAATTGATCGATGGCGACGGCGTAGGGTATGAAGGCCGGCTTGTTGGTGGCATACATCCGCGCCGCGGCGGTGATCTTCTCCACGGGCACGCCGGTGATCTCTGCAACCATCTCTGGAGGATACTCCTGGACCCGCTCCTTCAGCTTGTCGAAGCCCACGGTCCACTGCGCCACAAAGTCCTTATCGTAAAGCTCCTCGTTAATGATCACGTTCAGCCAGGCCAGGGCGAGCGCGGTATCGGTTCCCGGCCTCAGCTGAAGCCATATATCAGCAATCTCGGTGGTCCTGGTGCGCCTGGGGTCGACCGCGATCACCTTAATATCCCGCCTCCGCTTCTGGTTGAGGATCGCGACCCAGGCTCTCTGCCACGCCTGCGAGGGGTCGGTGCCCCAGTACACGACACAGTTGGCATTCTTAATGCTCCCAGCGAAGCCGGTAACGTCACCCATAACAGCGGCATTCATTGCCATGACGTTGGCGCTGCAGATGGTCCCGGCAGCGAAGATATTATGGGGGTTACCGAACAGGGTGAGGAAGCGGCCCCGGGGCCAGTAATCGTTGCCGCGGGCAGTGCCCTCGAAGATGCCCAGCGTCTCCGGCCCGTATTTAGCCTTTAGCTCATTGAGCTTGTCGCTGATCTCGGACAGCGCCTGGTCCCAGGTTATCCTCCGCCACTTACCATCTCCCCGCTCGCCGACCCTCTTCAGAGGATACATAAGCTGGTCTGGGTGGTAGAGCCATTTTATGGCCAGGCGGTTTCTCTCGCAGACGAACCCTCGGGTTAGAGGGTGTTCTCGGTTTGGCTCGATCTTCACTATCTTGCCATCTTCAACATGAACCAGCACGCCGCAGTTGCCCGAACAAAAGGTACATACTGTTTTCTTGATTTCCCGCTGCTTGGCCATATTGACCCTCCTCAATTTAATGCACCCTAGCCGACTTTTGGTGAAGAGCCGCATTGGTTTGCACCTGATTATATCACCAATTAAAGATAAGCCGGAAATACGCAAGGTGGATTGAAAATTTGGTGGGCTTGCCGATGTCAAAAAGGCTCACCTTGCAGTGAGCCCTATCGCTAACCTCCAAAAAGAGCACCGCTCATGAGCCAGTGCTCTCTTGCAGTTTCGCCTCGCTCGGTTTCGTCCCCATGTCCCGCTTAATAAGAAGTCTGCTAATGAAAGTGAATACGCCCATTATATTCTTCAGGAAATAAACTATGCCCTGAACTGAAATCGCGACCCGTAATATCCCGCGCACATCATAATTAAACAGTACTACCTCATACTTCCAGGCAACCGGCTCCTTGATGATACCCCGCATAAAAACATTACCATCTTCCCACGTCAGATTACCTTTGCTTAAGTCGATAACCAGCTCCCGCTCTCCTAGCCCTTTTGACCAAAACCTCATTTTAAGACATCACCTCTATTCTATACTATGGGACGGGCACTCAGGAACTACCCCCGCCCTTAGCCTTGGGCTTCTCCTTACCTGCAGTCCGCTTGATAAATCTCTGGTAACCAAAACTTAATATATACTTTATGTTCCTGCCAAACTGGCTCACCACCGGAAACGACATGAACATATGCAAGAGACCAGGGATATCATCCTTGGTAAATGTGAACTGACAGTCCCAAATAATCCCGCCATTGCGGACGATGCCCTTAGCTACAAGCCTGTTCCCCTCCAACTTCAGATCAGTCTTGAACCAGTCTACAAATAACGCCTGTTTTCCTAGCCCTCTTGACCATACCCTCATTTTACATAAAGCGCAATACTCCGGTATTGCCCCCTTCCTAGTATCTAAATTCCCTACCGCCAAAAATCAGGTGCATTTTACTACGTAATAGTTAAGTCGTCAAGCACCCGAAAAAGTGAACTCAGCCAGCAGCTATGCATCCCGCATTTACATCATGGAATATCCGCCGCTTACGCTGAGGGTTTGCCCGGTGATGAAGTTGGAGGCATCTGACGCCATGAATAGCACGGCATTGGCGACATCCTGTGATGTCCCCAGTCGGCGAAGCGGGTAAGCTTTGACGATCTTCTCCTTTATTTCGTCGGTGAAGAAACCACGCGCCAGCTTCCAACCGCTCTCCTCGCCGTACTCCTCTTCGCTCTGTGGGATGGTCATCCCCGGACACACCACATTTAGCCGCACGTTGTATCGGCCAACCTCCCGGGCGACCGCTTTGGAAAAGGCAATCACCGCACCCTTAGTACCCCCATAGACCGCCTCTCGAAACTCGCCAATGCGCCCCGCATCGGAGCCAAT